>NZ_JBNHFD010000077.1:0-19248 GCF_059089865.1 Arthrobacter sp. Y3221157 | reverse complement strand
CCGCTGCTCTGGCCCGGCCACGCGGTCCAGGACCTGTCCCGGTTCCTGGAAGCCCCCAGCCTGGCCGAACCACTGGGCCGGGACCACCTGGGCCGCAGCGTCATCGCCCGGCTCGCCCACGCCACCCGGCTGTCCCTGCTGATGGCCCTGCTGTGCGTGGGGACCGCGCTGCTGCTCGGAACACTCGCCGGCATCACTGCCGCCTGGCGGGGAGGATGGGCGGACACCGTCCTTCACGGGCTCTCCGAGGCGTTCATCGCGCTTCCGGCGCTCCTGGTGGTCCTCATTTTCTCGGCCCTGGCCAACGGCGAGCTGTGGTCGCTGTACATCGGGCTCGCGCTGGCCCAGTGGGTGGAGTACTTCCGGATGATCCGGTCCCGCAGCGGCCTGGTGCTGGCCGGCGCGGCCGTGGAGGCAGCCGGGCTGCTCCAGCTCGGGCCCGTGCACATCGTGCGCCGGCACCTCTGGCCCGAACTGCGCCCGCTGCTGGCCACCATGGCGACTTTCGGCGTCGGATCCTCCATCCTGGCCCTGTCCACCCTCGGCTTCGTGGGAGTCGGCGTCCGGCCGCCGACGCCGGAACTGGGGCAGATGATCACCGAAGCCTTCCCCTACTACCATGAGGCGCCCTGGATGTCCCTGGCACCTGTCCTGGTCCTCATCACCATCCTCACCGGGCTCTTGGGCCTGCGAAACAAGGAGTCCCGCCCGTGACGATGCGCCTGAACGACCTGGTAGTAACCCACGGCCGGACAACCCTGGTGGAGGCGGACAGCCTGCACTTCACGCCCGGACGTCCCGTCACGATCGTAGGCGAGAGCGGTTCCGGCAAGTCCCTGCTGGCCCATGCCATCATGGGCACCCTTCCGGCAAACCTCACCGCGAGGGGAAGCCTCAGCATGGACGGGGAGGCGTACGACCTGTCCGAGCCCGGCAACAGGCGCAAGCTCTGGGGCCCGGTCATGTCCCTGCTGCCGCAGGAACCCATGCTGGCCCTGGACCCGACCATGCGGACCAGGGACCAGGTGGCCGAAGCCGCGGCCGGCTTCAGGACCGACCGGAAAAGCGCCAGGAGCCTCGCCGGGAGCCTGCTGTCCGCCCTGGGCCTGGCCCATGCGGCGGGCGCATTCCCGCATACGCTCTCCGGCGGCATGGCCCAGCGGGTGGCTTTCGCCGCGGCCACCATCGGCGGAGCCCAGGTCCTGATCGCGGACGAGCCCTCCAAAGGCCTGGACGAGCGTGCCCGGACGGAGTTGGCGGCACTGCTGAAACGGCATGCCAGCAACGATGGCATCCTGCTGACCATCACCCACGACCTGGAGCTTGCCCGTGAACTCGGCGGCGACGTCCTGGTGATGCAAAACGCCAACATCATAGAACACGGACCCGCAGGGCAGGTCCTCACCGAACCCGCCCACCCCTACACCCGGCGCCTGCTTGCCGCCGAACCCGCCAACTGGCGCCACGCCTGGGCAACGGCCCCGGCAGCACCGGAGCCAACAGGTCCGGCCCTGATCCGCGGCGAAGGGCTCGCCAAGGCCTTCGGGAAGCAGCAGCTCTTCTCCGGCCTGGACGTGGCTATCCACCCCCGGGAGCGGCTGGCACTGAGCGGACCGAGCGGCAGCGGCAAGACAACCTTGGGAAATGTCCTGCTTCGCCTGCTGCCCCCGGATGCCGGGTCAATCGAGCACTCCCCGGCGCTCCAGGGCGGCCGGCTGCAAAAGCTCTACCAGGACCCCGCCCTGGCCTTTCCATCGCGTGTGGCACTCAGGGATTCCTTCGGGGACCTCATCCGGCGCCACCGGCTGGACCCGGAACGCCTGGACGAGCTCATGGCCGCCCTGCGCCTCGCGCCGGCGCTGCTGGCCCGCACCCCCGGGCAGGTCTCCGGCGGGGAACTCCAGCGCCTGGCCATCATCCGCTCGATGCTCCTGGAACCGGCCCTGGTCTTCGCCGACGAACCCACCTCACGCCTTGACCTCATCACCCAGGAGGAAACCATGGCCTGCCTCATGGAACAGGTGGAACGCCAGGGCTGCGCCCTGGTACTCGTCACCCACGACAGCACCCTTGCCGGCGCCGTGACCCACCGCAGCATCGCGCTGGGAACAGAAGAAGAGTCCGTGGAAAAGGCCGCGGCCTTCGCCTAACAGCAAAACGGGCCGGGCACCGTCTCCTCCTGCTGGAGACCGTGCCCGGCCCATTCTTGCTTGCCAGCGGGTGGCTCAGACGCTGCCCGTGAACCTCGGCTCCCGCTTCTCCTGGAACGCCCGGAATCCCTCGGCATAATCCTCGGTCTTGCAGAGCCGTGCCTGCTCGCTGTTTTCCTCCTGCATGGCCTCCCACAGGCCCAGCCGCTGGTCCCGGATATGCGCCACCAGCTCCTTGCTGGCCACGAACGCCCCCGTGGCACCGGACGCCACCCGCGCCACAATCTCCCGGGTGCTGTCCAGCAGCGTATCCGCCGGCATCGCCCGGCTGAACAGCCCCTGCGCCACCGCCTCGGCGCCGGAGATCAGCTCCGCCGTGTAGATCAGGTCCAGCGTGCGGTGCATGCCCAGCCGTTCGGTGAAGTACCAGTGCCCGCCCGAGTCCAGCGTGGCGCCCAGCTTGGCGAACGGGGACCCGAACTTCGCGTTCTCCGCCACATACACCACGTCCGTGGCCAGCAGCAGGCCCAGCCCCACGCCCAGGCACGCGCCCTGCACCGCAGCGAAGGTGGGCGCCGGGAAGGATGCCATCTTCTTCAGCAGCGGCTCCACCAGCCCGCCCAGGTACGCCGCGGCGTCGTCGCTCTCCGGCGTAACGTTCTGGATGTCGCGGCCCGCGCAGAACGCGCGCCCCTCCCCCCGCAGCAGCAGCGCCCGCACCTCGCCGCGTTCGGCGGCGGCAGCAGCGTCGTCGTAGGCCTGGCGCAACTCGTTGAGCGCATGCTCGTCCAGCGAGTTCAGCTTCTGCGGTGCGTCCAGCACAACCTCGGCCACGCCGTTGCTGATGGAAAGGGAAATCATTCAGGCTCCTTGGTTCGCCCGGCTCCCCACCAGCTCCCTAGCCTCGCAAGCTCGGCCAGGGCACCCTGCGGGCGTGGACCCGTGCTCATTTTTTTATCGGAAAACTTAGACGTCGAAGTCGACGGTGACTTCCTTGCTGGTGGGGTGGCTCTGGCAGGTCAGCACGTACCCCTTGTCCAGCTCATCCTGCTCCAGCGCGTAGTTTTCGTCCATGGCCACGCTGCCGGTGACCACCTTGGCCCGGCACGTGCCGCACACTCCCCCGGCGCACGCGAACGGAACATCCGGCCGGACCCGCAGCGCGGCGTTGAGGATCGACTCGCGGGCGTGCGTGGGGCTGGCCACTACGCCCTGCAGACCGTCCAGCTTGAACGTGATCTTGTACGTCTCCTTGGACTCGTCCACCACCACGGGACGGCCGGCGTGCCCCTCCGGGCGGTCCGGCTTGCCGGACGTGAACAGCTCGAACCTGACGTTCTCCGGCTTCACCCCACGCTCGGCCAGGGTGTCCCGGCACAGCTGCACCAGCTCGAACGGGCCGCACAGGAACCACTCGTCCACGTCATCCGCGTGGATGGCGGTACCCAGCAGCTGCTGCAGCTTCTCGGCGTCGATCCGGCCGCTCAGCAGCGGCGCGATCCGCTGCTCGCGGGACAGCACGTGGTGGATGGCCAGCCGCTGCGGATACTTGTCCTTCAGGTCCGCCAGCTCCTCCAGGAACATCACGTCCATGGCGGCCTTGTTGGCATAGATCAGGTCGAACCGGGTGTCCGGGTTGGCGGCCAGCAGCGTCCGGGCGATCGCGATCACCGGGGTGATGCCCGAGCCGGCGGCGATGGCCACGAAGCTCGCTTCCCCGTTGGAGGCGACGTCCCCCGCCAGCTCCTCGGGGTTGTTCATGGAGTTCATGCGGTTCTGCTCCACGGCCACACCGTCCCGGCCGTGCCTGGATACGAACGCGCCCATGGGGCTCATCACGTCCAGGGTGTCCCCCGCCTTCAGCTCGGCGTTGGCCCATGTGGAGAACAGCCCGCCCAGGTCCTTCTTGATGGCCACCCGGATCTCGCTGGTGCCGTCCTCGAAGCTGCGCGGCTCCGCGCAGATGGAGTAGCTGCGGCGGATTTCCTTCGGTTCGCCGGCCTCGTCCGGCAGCGTGGTGCGCAGGGCCACGTACTGGCCGGGCAGATAGTCGAACTGGCCGGCGAGCTCCGCCGGCACGTGGAAGGAGACCTCGATGGCGTCCTCGGTCAGCCGGCGCACCTCCTTCACCGCGAGGGTGTGGAAGGACGGACGACGGCGGCCGGTGGCCTGCGCCTCTTCGGCGGCGGTCTGGCGGACAACAGGCATGGGGCTTCCTTACAGGACTTTGAAGTAGTCGAACGGTTCCTTGCAGTCATTGCAGACGTACAGTGCCTTGCAGGACGTGGAACCAAAGCGGGTGAGTTCCCGGGTGTTCAGGCTGGAACACTGCGGGCACTTGACGGCCAGGCTCAAACGGACGGGGCCCTGGTGGCCGGCCTTGCCGGTTGGCGGGGCGATGCCGTACTCCCGCAGCTTGGCCTTGCCGGCCTCGGTCATCCAGTCCGTGGTCCAGGCCGGAGCCAGGACCAGGTCAACCTCGACGTCGGTGTACCCCTCCTTGGCGAACGCGGCCTTCAGATCGTCGCGGATGGCGTCCATGGCCGGGCAGCCCGAGTACGTGGGGGTGATGGTGACCCGCACCTTCGGCGCCGTGCCTGCGGAGGCTGTGCCGGCGTCGTACCCTGCGTCCTGTTCCAGCGTCACCTGGACGTCGCGCAGGATGCCCAGGTCCTCGATGGTGAGCACCGGAATCTCCGGATCGCACACCGTGGCGGCGATCTCCCACGCCTTCTGCCGCGGGGTCCGCGTCCGGGTTTCGAAGTCCGAGATGTACATGGCCGCGGTCACCAGCTGGCTCCGGGATGCTCGCGGGCCAGCACCTGCATCTCCGCAAGGATGTAGCCCAGGTGCTCCGAGTGCTTGCCGTGCCGGCCGCCGCCGGGGGCCGCCGGGACGTCCGGCACCTCCAGCTCAGCCTCGCGCAGGACCTCGCCGGTGAGCCGGTCGAAGTCCTCCCGCAGGCTGGACGGCGCGACGGCGGCGCCCGCCTCCGCGAGCCGGCGCGTCAGGTCATCGTCCTGGAACAGTTCGTTGACGTACGGCCACATCAGGCGCAGGCCGTGGATCATCCTGGTTCTTGACTCGTCCGTGCCGCCGGCCAGGCGGAGGACCCACTGGGCACTGTGGTCCCTGTGGTAGTCCACTTCCTTCACGGCCTTGGCGGCGATGGCGGCGAGCGTCTCGTCCGTTGACTCGGTGAGGCGGCGGTACAGCTCGAACTGGTAGTAGCTCACCACGAACTGGCGCGCGATGGTGGCCGCGAAGTCGCCGTTGGGCTGCTCGAACAGCTGGACCGAGCGGAATTCGTGTTCGCGGCGGAAGTAGGCCAGGTCATCCTCTGATTTGGCGCTGCCGTCCTCGTTCGTCAGCCCGCCGCCGGCGTAGCTGAGGAAGGAGCGGGCGTGGCCCAGCTGGTCCAGGGCGATGTTGCCCAGGGCCACGTCCTCCTCCAGCTCGGGGGCGCGGGAGATCCAGTGGCCCAGGCGCTGGGCGAGGATCAGGGCGTCATCGCCGAGCCGCAGGGCGTACTCTGCGATATCCTCACTGGGCTTGGCCAGGCCGGTCCGTACCTCGAGGGCGATGTCCTCCGGGCGGAGGGCGTTGCCGGGGGTGATGCGGGTGGCTGACGCGTTGGAGTCGCCGCCTGCCACGCCGGTGGAGATGTCGCCATGGCCTGATGTCTGCTCGGGGCTGGTCTGCGCGTTGCTCACAGGTGCTTCACCCCTTCTGACTTGGTGTAGTACGTGGCGTGCCGGTAGTCCTTGCCCTGCGGCGACTCGAAGAAGGAGCCCTTGGAGTCGGGGTCGCTGGCGGCGATGGCGTCCGCGGGGACCACCCAGATGGAGACGCCCTCGTTGCGGCGGGTGTAGAGGTCGCGGGCGTTGCGGAGGGCCATTGCGGCGTCAGGTGCGTGCAGGGAGCCGGCGTGGACGTGGCTCAGGCCGCGACTGGACCGGACGAAGACCTCCCACAGGCCCCAGGCGGAGCGGTCGTGGTGCTCCTGCGGTGCCGGCTGTGATGCCGGAGCCTTGACCTCATTGGGCTCAACCGCCGGCGACGCCTTCGGGGCTTCGCGCTTGATTTCTGCGGCCGCGCTTGCCGGCTCTTCCGGGTTGCCGTGGGGGGCCATGGGGCTCATGCTGCGTATTCCTTCTGCATCTTTGCTGACTGTTTTGCTCGCTGTTTGTCCGCATACGCGGCGGCTGCCTCCCTAACCCAGGCGCCGTCGTCGTGCGCCTGCCTCCGGCGCTCCAGGCGCTGGGCGTTGCAGGGGCCGCGGCCGGCCAGGACCTCATGGAACTCGTCCCAGTCCAGGGGGCCGTGCTCCCACTTCTTCGTGTCCTCGTTGAAGCGGACCTGGTCATCGGGGAGGGTGAGGCCCAGGACCCTAACCTGCTCCACCATCATGCCGACGAAGCGGCTGCGGAGCTCGTCGTTGCTGAAGCGCTTGATGTTCCAGGCCATGGACTGCTTGGAGTTGGGGGAATCGTCGTCCGGCGGGCCGAACATCATCAGGGCCGGGGCGTACCAGCGGTTCACGGCATCCTGGGCCATCTGCTTCTGCTCCGGGGTGCCGTTGGAGAGCTCAAGGAGGATCTCGAAGCCCTGGCGCTGGTGGAAGGACTCCTCCTTGCAAATGCGGACCATCGCGCGGCCGTAGGGTCCATACGAGGCGCGGCACAGCGGGACCTGGTTGCAGATGGCTGCGCCGTCCACCAGCCAGCCGATGGCGCCCATGTCTGCCCAGGTCAGGGCCGGGTAGTTGAAGATGCTGGAGTAGCGGGCCTTGCCGGCGATGAGGGCGTCCGTCATCTCGTCCCGTGTCTGGCCGAGCGTTTCCGCGGCGCTGTAGAGGTAGAGCCCGTGGCCGGCCTCGTCCTGGACCTTGGCCATGAGGATGGCCTTGCGCTTGAGGCTGGGGGCGCGGGAGATCCAGTTGGCTTCGGGCTGCATGCCGATGATCTCGGAGTGGGCGTGCTGGGAGATCTGGCGGAGCAGGGTCTTGCGGTAGGCCGCCGGCATCCAGTCCCTGGGCTCGATGCGTGAGTCCTCGGCCATGACGCGGTCGAAGTGGGCCTGGGCCTCCACTTCTGCCGCTTCGCTGGTTCCGGCTGTTGGCTCAGCGGGCACTGACTGCAGGTTCTGCGCTGCCATGGTTGCTCCTATGCAATGACCTTCTGGGACGTGCGGAATTATTTACCGACCGTTCGTTCAGGATATGCGGAAGCGTTTGGGGCCGTCAAGCGCGCACCCCCTGCGACGCCCTCTCACTTATCACTGCTATCCCTGCGACGCTCTCTCACTTATCACTGCTCTCCCAGCGACGCTCTATCACCTACGGCTGCCCTTTTCCCGACGCCGATGCACGCGTTCAACGGCCGGCGAAGAACTGAGCCACCAGTCTTTTCGGCGCCCGCGCTGCCCAGGCTTCAACGATGATCTCGGCCAGCTCGTCGCGCGCGATCTCGCCCAGCCGCGACTCCTGCACCAGTACAGCGTTGTAGCCGTCGAAATGCGGAACGGTGAAGAAGGGAACGGAGGGGTCCTCGACCAGGGCTGCCTTGGCGGCGTCATCCGGGACCACGATGACAAGCAGGTCGCGGTAAGGCTCACCGGTTTCCGGGTCCACGGCCGTTTTGTGCGGCGCCCGGTACATGACAAAACCGCGACCTTTCGGCCCGCGGGGAACCTTGTATGATGGACGGTCACCCCAGGAAGTCCCAAGTTCAACTTCCGGCAGGCCGCTGCAGATGGCGCCAACATCCCCGGGTACGGCCATGCGATCCATGGCGATAAGGTAGCCCCGCGTGCGATGAGGGGCAATACCGGAAGGTACGGCTGGTAGGTGCGTGCCGCCGTCGTACGTATCCTGGACGTCAGGGCATATCCTGGTCGCCCGCATATGGTCGCCGCCAGCAAGAGGCAAGTCTGGTTTGCCCCACTACCCGGGCGTATAGTGTCCGCCTGTTTGGCCCTAGAGCTTTCGGGAACATCTCACGGTTCAGTGAACCGACACCGGCGCCTGCGGACTTGCGATTCGGGAGGCGCCGAAGCCTCAATGAACCCCCTGTCATCATGCGCGGCATGGTTGGCGACCTGGAGGATGGATGGTCATGCGACCGTCCCTGGCACTAGTAATGGCCCTTGCGTTGGCGTTCGCCCTCGTGCCCGCACTGCACTCGGGACCTGCCAGGGCCGAGCCCGGACTGTGTATGGGCGCGCCGGGCG
Organism: Arthrobacter sp. Y3221157; assembly: GCF_059089865.1. Classification (NCBI taxonomy): domain Bacteria; kingdom Bacillati; phylum Actinomycetota; class Actinomycetes; order Micrococcales; family Micrococcaceae; genus Arthrobacter; species Arthrobacter sp. Y3221157. Next base: position 10,867 of record NZ_JBNHFD010000077.1, on the reverse strand, counting down.
CCGACAGCACCATCTACCCGGAAACCCGGCAGTTCGTGGACACCCAGTCGTGGTGGATGCCGGACGTTGATCAGCCCAACAACGCCAGCACCAACACCGGCCACCTCCACATGGGTGCGTGCATCCCCGAACGGGAAACCATCAGTTCGGGGAATCTCACCGTGAACGTACGGGTGATCCTGCACGACAACCCGGGCACCGCCAACTACGTCGCGATGGTCTTCAAGACGTCGGACCGCGAAACCACTGTCCAGAAGTGCTACCTGCGGGCCGAAGCGCCGGACTTCAGCTGCCCTGGACCGTCCGACAAAGGAAGGGGCGACTTAGTCTGCAACGGAACCTGCGAGCGCTGGCTGAGCTTCTCGCAGCCGATTTCCCTGTTCAACCACTCGGGGCTGCAGGACGTCCGCTTCCGCGGCTTTGTCCGTGAGCCGGACGGCAAGGAGATGCGGGCCACCTTCAATTGGCAGGTCAACATCCAGAATGGAAGGTCCGGCTCGGACGTATCGGACGACGCGTTTCTGCGCGGCAAGGGTTGGTACACGCGCGCCGGGTACTGTGAGGCCTCGTTCCGTTCGGTTCCCCTTCCCGACGGCCCGGTGTCCGGCATCTGGAGTCCGTTGGTGGGCCTGACCACGCACTCCGGCAGTGACTCGCGCCCGGCGTCCCACTCCTTCGTTGCGATCGACCCCGACTTCCACGCCGTTCCGCCCAGCCCCGGAGCAGTGCTGGTGGATGCCGCAGGGCCATACGGGTCCGAGTCCTCTGGCGCGGCCCCCATCTCGATCGACACCAGGACCCTGTCCAACGGCGTGCACAAGCTGCACCTGCGGACGTCCTGCCGTGACGACAGGCAGGAGTCGACGAACTCCGGGGTGACCGTGGTTCCCATTACTGTGGCGAATTGACGGCGTAAGGCCAGGGCGGCAAGGCGAGCGCCGCCATCGTACGCTCCACCCTCCCTATTCCCCGTGCTCGACGCGTAAATTCACTCTCGACGCGCATCTGCCCATCCGCGTGCCAGATATCAGCCGCGCCAAGGCAGATGCCCGTCGCCAGCAGGGGTCAGAGCCAAGTCCTAAGCATCAGGCTAGGGTGCGTTTTGCCGCATCCAGGATGACTTTCCGGAAGTTGCCCGCCCTGCTCATGACTGTCCTCTGCCGACTCGCGCCGGTCCCCTTGGCAAAGATCTGGCGGATGCTTTTCTCCACCAGAGTGCTCTCTCCGGTTTCCGTCAGGGCCGGCCTGATGTGCTCCAGGAGCGCGTCAATACACTCTTCGGCCGGACGGGGCCGGTTCAGGATGGGATGGATGAGGTGGTCCTCGACGCCGTACCTGCTGGCCCGCCATGAGGCAAGGCGAAGCATCTCGGCAGGCACAGCCGGGGAAGGCTTACCCTCAGCCCACTCCTGAGCCGCAGTCTCCACGAGGGCACGGGCAATAGCGGCAATAGCTACGGAATGGGCCAGCTCGGTACAGACGTCCGGGACACGGATTTCAACCGTTGGATAGGTCGCCGAAAGGCGGGCGTCGAAGTAAATCTGGCCACGGTCCAAAAGGATGTTGCAGGAGAGCAGCATCTCCACCAGGTCCTGATAAGCCTGCGCCGAACCGAACACTTCCGTTGGCCCGGCAGTCGGCCACCGCCTCCAGACCTGATAGCGGTAACTCGCGTAACCGGTGTCCTTGCCCTGCCAAAAAGGCGAGTTAGCGGAGAGGGCAATCAGGTTCGGAAGCCAGATCCGAATCCGGTCAAGGACCGCCACCCCCTCCTCCGGAGAATCCACCGAGACATGCACGTGCAATCCGCACATCAGTTGCTCGCGGAGGGCCAGTCCGAACCGCTCTTTCATGGCGAGATAGCGGGGAGACTGCACCAAATGAGGCAGTGCAGGAAGCGGTGAAGTTCCCAGGGCAGCGATACTCGCGCCAAAGACGGTCGCTTGCCGCTGTGCTTCGGCCCTGCCTTCCTTCAGGGCAGCAGCGAGATCGGACAGGCTGGTGAAAGGGGCGGAAATCGCTTCCACCTGCTCCCGCTGCACCTCGGTGGTCAAGGTATTGCCTTGCATTGCCGTTGAGGGTTCAGCGGCTCCCCCTGCCGCCCGCCTGGCCCGCTGCGCAGACGTTTCGGCAACCAGGTCCTCCCCCACGGCGGCGTGCATCCCGGTCTGGGAATCAACGAGGAGAAATTCCTCTTCCACCCCGAAACTTCGCATACCGCAAGTTTGCCCTGCCCGTTCACATCCGCCAATGGGAGGCCTCTCCGACTGGTGGACTGCGGGAATGCGACGGACGTTGAGAGGGGCCGGCAGCGGGCGGACAGCTCGTCTTTCCAGCTACAGGCCTGATGACCCTGTCCCGGCAGGGGCTGGCTCAGCATCTTGCCGTGCTGCTGTTGTGGAGGGCAAGGTGACCGTCGCCAGGATTGCGGCAGCAACGAGCAGGCCTGCGGCGACCGTCAGGGCGCTGCCATACCCGGCACCAGTACTGACGGGGCCCTCGTGGTAGCCAACGCCCGCGAAGACGACCGCCAGCGCGTCTACCGCCAGCTGATGAGCTACGCCGGCGCCGTCGTACTGACCGGACCGGTCCCCGTCTGGGCACTGCTGGTACCCACCGGCGTCATGTAGCCGGCGCCCAACCGGGAAGCGCCCCCTACTTTTCCGCCAAGTCGTCCGCCACGCGGCGCAGATCCTGGACCCAGCCGGTTGACCGGTTAGTTCCACTCACACCGGCCTCAAAGTTCGCCAGCGCCTCCGCCATGAGTTCCAGCGCTTGCGACACGTTTGTTTTGACCGCGGTATAACCTTCATCCGCGCGGGGGTCGGTCGATGCAGACAGCAGCAGCTCCGCGCCGGATTTGATGACCAGTGAGGCTTCGTATTCGTTCACGCTGATACCCCGCATCTTCGAAATGTTCGACGGTTTGGACACGTGCTCCGCCAGCCCAACCATACCCCCGGCGCGGCGGGCGCCGGCAGAAGCCTATCCCCTGCCCTCTCAAGCAGGCCCGGCATGGCAACCGCGAGAGGGCAGGGGTGGGCGGACCGGAAATCGAGTAGCCGCCACTCGTGTGTCCCCCCTGCCTGGCGGGTACCGTCGGAAGAGGGTTCAGCCAGCAGCCCGTGACTGGGTCGCGTGCTGTCAGGGAGTTCATTTTGTGGGCACGGAACTAAGGAAACATGCGGCACGCCATACCGGAGGGCCCGCCGAGGGAGGCGGTATTGTGCTGACGCCCCGCTGGCAGCCGGCACCCTACCGGAGGAGGCACGCAGCGCCCGCCGGGATCCTGCTGGATCTTCGAGCGGAAAGCCCCGCCGCATCCCTGAACCTGCTCCTTGAAGCCGCGTCAACAACCCTGCAGGAAGTGGTGGGATCCCCGTTCGACTGTGCCATGACCCTGCCACGGCGCCGCGGAACCCAGCAGGCGGTGGGATCGAACGACAGCGCACTGGGATTGGCCAGAGGAGAACAGGAACACGGGAACGGTCCAGTGTCACAGGCACTTGCCGGAAGGGTGGCAGCCATCGCCAACGGGTACCTGCCGCATCCTGATTGGCCTGACTACTGGCGCATCCTGAAGCAGGCCGGCTACCGCTCAATGCTGTCCGTCCCGGTGCCACTGGGTTCCGGACGTTTCGCCGCGCTCACCCTTCTCTCTGCCCGGGACAACGTCTTCACCGCATCCGTCACCGCCGCTGCCACGGCATTCGGCAGGAGGGCAGGCAACAGCTACGTGATCGCTGAGGAATTCAGGACCGCCCGCTCCGGCGCCGACCAGTTGCGGTCAGCTTTGGTAAGCCGCCCCATCATCGACGCCGCCTGCGGAGTGATCATGGCGCAGAACAAGTGCTCCTACGAGGCCGCTTTCGAGATCCTGGCCAAGGCCTCAAGCCATAGGAACATCAAGGTCCGGACGGTGGCGGAAGGCATTCTGCGCAACGTTTCCAGTGAAGGGCAGGGAGGTTAACCGGGCAAGAACGGAGGACATCGGAGTTCAGGGACCGCCCAGCTCAAGAACCGCACAATAAATCCCAAGAATGGCGATAACCCCTTTTCTTCGGCCTCGTTGCTTTCTAGGGTGGCCATCACAAGGACGCCTTCAGGAGGACCAGCGGAAAGAATGCCGCAACCAGTACCAAGGGGAACAGGTGATGGACAGGGTAAGCCCAAGCACTCCGCTTGCAATGAAGCAGTCAACCTCAACGGTAGCGCCCGCCCCGGACCGGCCGCATGTTCCCGTGCCCCCTCAGGCACCGACCAGAAAGGCGATCAGCCGCGAGCACCAGTTGCGGCAGCTCATCAACGACCTCTCCGACCTTGCGGCCAAACACCGCCCGCCGCAGCGGCAGAACCAAGCCAGGGCGTAGGGCCGCCCCGCGGTCAGCGAGGACGGCGCTCTAGGTAGGAGGCGCAGCAGGGCGCATAGTGGGACTATGACAAGTCCTTACACCCGGGGTGATTCCTTCAGTTGCGGGGCCTCCCGCGAACACATCGAACGAGCCCTCGTATCCTCCGGGGCGACGGACGTTATCTTCAGTCACCGCGGCACCCGGAGCGCCATCGCGTTCAGGGGCGGCGGAAGGCAGTTCCGTATCGTCATTTCATTGCCGCAACCGGATCCGGCTTTGCCGATCCGGAAGGATGCAGCGGAGGGCCCTGCCGGCGAAGCGAAAGGAAAGGTCCTCGATCGCGCTACCCGCAGGATGTGGCACGCCACGGCAATGGGAATCGATGCCAAGCTCGGAGCGGTGGCGGCAGGGGCCGCCACCCTTGAATCAGAGTTCCTCGCCCACGTGGTCCTCCCCGGGAACCGCACTGTCCTGGACGAGCTGGAGCCCGTCATCGACTCGGCCTACCGGTCTGGACTGCGCCCCTCGTTTAGCACTACCGCGCCGTCTTTGCCGGCTGCAGACCAGCAGTTGTCCACCGCTCTCCCGCACCGGCGCGCGCCAGCGATATAGCGCCGTGGCTGCCAAAAATCTTGCATAAGCCCTGCGCCCCGTAAACGCGTTCTTAGGGCGTACACTCAGGACTACCTCGGGAGGTCGTGACTGGACATCCGGTTCCCCGAGAAAAGAGCCCGTTTCCTGCCAGCACCCGCGAATCTGGGGAGCACGTAGATCGAGTCGCCTCGATGCTGACACCGCAGCTACTGGGACAACGAGGGCGGACGTGACCGGAGCGCTTCGGCGAAACGGGAACCGGCAGCCATCCCAGACAGGCGATCCAGGCCCGGGTCCCTAAACCCCAGTCACAGCCGTTCCGCGCTTTTCCGCGGATCCGGCAGTGCATCACAAGGAACGTTGGCAGACGACATGACCGACAGCAGCATCCGCAACCAGTGGCACAGGCTTCCCTCGGCGGTAACCCAGTGGCTGGTCGACAACCCCGGCTGCGTCATCCTTCCTCGGACCCTGTCTGCGGAGATCAGTGCCGCGACCGGTGAACCCCTGAGTGTTGACCCGCACGGCGAAACCACGCTCAGCCAGGATGACGTGGACTTCATCCGGATGAAGTCCCAGGAGGCACAAAGCGGGCAGCCGTCCACCGAGCACCGGTTCTTTGACTCGGTGCAGCCCTAGCCCGGCGTCCGGCCGTAGGCCCCAGCGGTCTGCTGATCAGATCGTGGCCAGAGCGTGCCTGGCGCTTTCCACCAGGACACGGGTCCCTGCCGGGACGTGCACAACTTCGCCGTCGATCTGGCACGGAACAGCGTCCCGTGTGGTGAAGGCATAGCTGCTGACGCTGGGCTGGTTTCCCAGCCCCAGCGTGACGGCGCGCAGGGTCATCAGTGCCATCTTAAGCAGCCCGGCGTGGGGCAGGGTTACCACCTCGAACCGCCCGTCGTCGGGCTGGTTCGATTCGCTCACGGTTCCGTACTTGGCCATCCGCGAAATGTTGGCCAAAATCAGGCTGTCGAAGCGGGCGGTGGAACCATCGTCGCGGACCAGATCGAATGGTTTCAGCGCCCTGAGCGTCCGGGCGACGGAGAGGAGCTCGAGGATCTTCCCCTTTCCGCCCTGTTCAATTCCGATTGCCATCAGCGGTGTGAGCCCGAACCCCACATAGGAGTGGGCATACCGCACCTCATCCTTGTGGGTTCCGCCGAACGTGACGCGCAGGAGGTCGATGCGGCGGACCCTGTTCTCTCGGATGGCCTCCGCCAGGGGCTTGACCGGCAGGCTCCGGTGGTGGTCGTTGGCATTACCTGCCGGAAGCACGGTACACACTGCGTTGCTGCCGGGCACGTCCATCACCCCGTTGACTACCTCGTTGTACCCGCCGTCGCCGCTGACAGAAACAATCAGCGGGGCGCCCCGCCGGGCCACGGAGCGCGCCAGATCGCGGGCGTGTCCTGAAAAATTCGTCGCCAGCAGCTCTATGCCGAGATCCGGCACGCCTGCTGCAAGGTCCCGCTGCACCTCATCGATCCGGTCAGACATTCCGGGCCTGTTCGGATTGAAAACCAGGGTAAGCCGGTCGTAATGAGCTGCCAGCGCCCGTTCATCGGCCATTGTGGATCGCTCCCAGTCCCAGTTGCTTTAATTCCAGCCTATCCGGTCACCCTGCGCCGGTGCGCCCAGGCCGTTGGCCTGCCGCGCGACGCGCAAAAATTCGGACCCATCCTTCGGGTTTGCTGCTACGAACTGCTTTGGGAGCCGGTTCCTATTGCCCCCGGCGCCGAGCGTAGACACAGTTGGCAGGGCTTTACCTAGCAGGAGGTTTATAGACATGAGCGCGAATTGCACCCGGTTTCTTTCCGAATGCATCACCCGCGACCCGGAGAAGCAGTCGGGCCTCCGCGAAGGCGAACTGTACGGGGTGTACCTGAGCTGGTGCCTGCTCAACGGCGAGAAGCCGTGCCCTGACACGTCACTGTGGGCGGCTATGGGCCAGCAGGGGCACCGGGAGTCACAGAGTGCGGCAGGGCAAAGGGTGTGGCCGGGGCTGTCGATGACGGGGCCGGCGGCGGTGGACTACATTCTGGCGAGCCAGCCCAGTTTGCTTTGATTCCTGAGAGCCGCGTGCACTAGCGGCTGGAGTGGTCGCCGCGTTTGGCGGCAGGTCCCGCCAGTTGTGCGGCCAGGCCGGAGAGCAGGATGCTCAACCCCTGGTCCAGCTCGGCGTCGCCGTCGTACTCGGCAAGGACGGGACCCAACGCGCGCAGGTGTGGAAAGTCCTTGCTCGGGAGGCGGTGCAGGCCCAGGCGCAGGATGGCTTCATTCTCGTCCGGATCCACGATGTATTCCTGCAGTTCGTTGAGGATGTGTCCGTAGAGGAAGCCGTAATAGGCGCGGTAGACGTGCAGGGCGTCGGCCGGGGAGAACCCGGCCTCTATCAGCAGGGAAAGAATCTGCTCCAGCGGGCGCAGGGTACCCAGCGGACGCAAGCCCAATGGAGTGGACAGGGGCCTGGTGACCAGCAGCGGCACGACGTTGGGGTGACGCAGCGCCAGGAGCCGCAAATCGTGTCCGATCCTGCGAAGCTGGGCCTGCCAGTCCGGGTCGTCAGGAAAAATGGCCAGTTCATCAAGCACCACTTCGGTCACCCCGTCCAGCAAGGCTGCGCGGTTGGCGGCATAGCGGTAGAGGCTCATGGGGTCGCGTCCCAACTCCTGGCCCAGGCGACGCATGGTGAGGGCCTCAAGGCCTTCGGCGTCCACCAGCGCCAACGCGGTGGAGAGGACGAGTTCCCTGTTCAAGCGGGCCTTGGGCGGCTTGCTATGATTCAAGGTTTTCCGCTGGGAAGCCATGAAGATCCGTTCCTGTTGAGCATGCGGGCCCACTGGAGGATCGCAATGTTGCTTATCCCTTAGTCTACGCGTAAAGTCTACAACGTAGAGAACTTCCGGCAATGTTCCGGTACTACCCTCAATGTCCTGTGCAAGGCATTTGAATTGGAAACCGCTGTAGCCGAACGGCGAATAACCGCACCGCAGTGAAACGAGCCCTTCAATGGCACATTCACACTTCGACCAGTTCCTCAGCGAAGCCACATACTCAGATCCGGATTCCGACTCCACCCTTGACGGAGACTCCCTGTACGGCCTGTACACCAGCTGGTGCTGCCTGTCCGGGAAGACTCCCCAGGTGGAACGCAGTTTCTGGGCCGCCATGGACGAGCGCATCCTCACCGGGCAGCGTTTGACAATGAAAGGCCCGGCTGCTGCGGACTATATTTTGTCCAGCTACCAGGCCGTGGTCTGAGTCCCTGAACTCGACCGCATGACCATAAAAGACCCACGGAGCACACTTTGAGTACAGCACGGACTTTTCAAAGAATCGTCGTTATTTTCAACCCCAACAGCACCGGTGACGCGCCCAAGCTTGCCGCTGATCTCCAGTCCCGGCTTGCCGTGCTTCTCCCCTACCCTGCAGACGTCCAGCTTCGACCCACCGACCATGCGGGCCACGCCGTCGAACTTGCCCGCGAAGCCGCTCAGGGTGGCCAGGACGTCCTGGTCGTCTCCGTCAGCGGAGATGGCGGCTACAACGAAGTGGTCAACGGCGTCATGCAGGCAGGCAACCCCAACGCTGTCTGCGCGGTCATGGCCGCCGGGAACGCCAACGACCACCACCGCACCATAGCCACCCGGCCACTGGAGGAAGCCATCGCCGGCGGCAGCGTGCGCCGCATCGACCTCCTTCGTATCCGCACCGGCAACAGTGGAGATGCCACTGACTACGCGCATTCCTACATCGGATTCGGCCTGACCCCGGTCATGGCTATCGATTTGGAGAAGGGCAGCAAAGGAGCGCTGAAAGAGATGTTCTCTGTGATGCGCACCTTTTCAAAATTCAAGCCCTTTGAAATCCGGCAAGCCGACGGAAAACGCCGCAAGTTCGACAGCCTCGTCCTGGCCAACATCCCCGAAATGGCAAAATACGCCACCCTAAGCGAGGCCGACGAAATGGCGGCCGACGGGACGTTCGAAGTGGTGCTTCTCCCCCACCGGTCAAAGCTCCGCGTTCTGTTGACCGCTCTGCGGGCCACCACCCAGGGCTTGGGAGACCAGCCCAGCGTCAGCAGCTACCGGTTCACCACCCTTAAACCCATTCCGTACCAAATTGACGGAGAAGTGAAATCTGTTGCCGCCAATACGCCGGTGACGATTGAATGTGCGCCTGCCGCCCTTGCGACTCTAGGCTAACGGCAGGGCCGACTTGATGACTGTATTGAAAGGAACACCGGTGCACGCCACGGGCGACATAAAAGGGGAAGCCGAACCTGCATCCCGCGCGGGAGTGCTCGCGTGGTTGCGGCAGCCGCTGAGGCCAAGGGTGGTCACCGCCGCGTCCTTGACCTCCCACGTGCACTTCCTGGAAGGTCCGCCCTCGTCCTCCGGCCCTGTCTTCGTGCTGCTCCACGGCATCGGCATGTCCCACCGCTACTACCGGAAACTTCAGCTCCGCCTGGCACGGCACGGGGATGTCCACGCCATAGACCTCCCGGGCTTCGGCGGTACACCCACCCCGGACCGGCAACTTGGCGTCGTCGACTATGCACACCACATCGCGGCGGTCCTTGAAAAGGTGGGTGTTTCCCGGGCAGTGGTGGCGGGCCACTCGATGGGTACCCAGTTCGCCGCCGAGCTCGCGGTGCAACGCCCTGACCTGGTTTCCCATGTGGTGCTCCTGGGGCCGGTAGTGGATCCGGAACGCCGTACCGTCCTCCAGCAATCCCTTGCCCTGGGGCGTGATTCGCTCATGGAAAGCCCCATGGGCAATGCCATGGTCTTCAGCGATTACGTCCGCTCGGGGATGCGCTGGTACCTTACCGAGCTTCCCGTCATGATGGCCTACGACCTTCAAGCCACGCTTGCCCTGGTAAGCCAGCCGGTGCTCGTGGTCCGCGGGTCGCGGGACCCGGTAGCGCCGCGGAGCTGGTGCCACAAACTGGCCGCCACCGCTCCGGACGGGCGCTTCCTGGAAATACCGGGCAAGCCCCACATCGTTCAGCACGGAGCCGCAGCCCACACTGCCGCCGCTATCATCGCCATGACCAGCGGCAATTGATCCCACCGGGGGCACAAGGGGCACCCCCGCGGGCTAGGATGCCAGCATGGGACTCATCATCACGCTGCTTATTATCTGGCTTGTTCTGTCGATTCTTGGCTTCATTATCGAGGGCCTACTATGGCTGGCCTTCATCGGCCTGGTGTTGTTCGCCGCCACCGTGGTGTGGGGCTGGCTGAAGCGCAAGGCCCGCACGTAGGGCCCTGTCCTGAGGGTCTTTGCCGCCTTGGCGGTCCCACGCCCGAGGTGTCAACGCTGTATCGGGGAACGCCGGGTGATGATGCTCCCTTTAACCGTAGGTCCGGTTCCGGGGCACGGGCCGTTACAACGGCGTCAAGAATGCTGCAGTGCCATCACGACTGAGTAACACCCCTTTGTCCGGACGAACCGGGTGCCTAGCCTGAATAGTGAAGGCATTTCCAGGGCCAAAGAAGGCGAAGTCCAATGCCACTGTCCGACGAAGAGCGCAGGCGCCTTGAGGAGCTTGAGAACCTTCTGAGCGCCCAGGATCCTTCCCTGGCCCGGAACCTTGAAGCAGGCAAACCGGCCGGATGGGTCCCGCGCCGGATGATACTCGCCATCCTCGCGGTCCTGGCGGGCCTGGTACTCGTCGTCGTGGGCGTCGCAACGCAGATACTGCTGATCGGTATTGCCGGCTTTGTGCTCGAGTGCGCTGCTGCCTACTGGCTTCTGGATGGGCTGGGGATTTCTTCCTGGAAAGTCGAACCTCCTGCCCGCTCGCGTGCCGGGAAGGGAAAGGACTTCCGGTAACTGCCCCGGCCCCTTAGTACCCGGCCAGGTCGCGCTCGCGCACAAGGCGGCCGGCAGCCGCGGCCAGGGCGACGGCG
>NZ_JBNHFD010000076.1:0-19266 GCF_059089865.1 Arthrobacter sp. Y3221157 | reverse complement strand
TACTCAAGCGGATCGGTGTCCGCCATCAGGTGTCCACGGACGCGGTAGGAGTGGATCAGCTGCTGGATACGGGCAACCTTGTTGATCTCGTCGGCCGAACTTCGAGGACGACGACGGAACGGCCGACGCCGGCTACCTCACCGCGGTGGCCGACCTTCGGGCAGGCACGGGCAGCGAATCGTCCGTCGTCGCCGCCCTCGCCACGGCACGCGTCTTCATCCCCATCGTGGCCCAGTTGGCCGAGGAGGAAGGGTCGTCCCATGGCCTGCAGGCCGACAAGCAGGCGGACATGGCCCTGGTTACGCTCAAAGCCGCGGACGGCAGGACCGCCATGCCCGCCTTTACGTCGGCCGCGGCGCTTTCCGCCTGGCACCCCGAGGCCCGCCCGGTTGCCGTCTATGCCGCTCGCGCGGCGCTGTCGGCAGTAGCCGAGGGCGCCGAACTCCTGGTGCTGGACCCGGGCGCCGACGTAACTTTCGTGGTCCGCCGGCCCGCAGTCTGGGCCCTTGCCCAGCAGCAGGACTGGGTTCCCTCGTACCTGGACGCTGGCCTCGCCGAAGAGATGGGACGGGCGGCAGGCAGCTTCCCTGCGGTCCGCCGGATCGAATTGCTGCCCGGCAGGGGAGTGGCGGCGCGGGCGGCTGACGGGACAGCCATTGCGGGCGGTGGAGCCGGACCCGAATTGCAGGTGGTCCTCTACCTCGAAGACGGCCTGGACGCTGCCGGCGTCCAGCAGCTGGTGGCCGGACTCCAGGCGGAGTGGTCGCGGAATGTATTGTTTGGGGAGCGCGTCGACTCAATCGAGATCAAGCTGCGGCGCGCAGCAGAGTAGCCGGCAGCCAGGCGGGATGATCCCCGGTCCGCTGCGGCAGACGTAAGGACCACCTCGTGAATTTCGCCCTCTACCGGGAGCTGCTGGCCGTCCGGCCCATCCGGAGGCTGCTCCTCGTGGGCATGATTGCCCGGATCCCCCACTCGGCGGCCGGCGTGCTGCTGACCCTCCACATCGTCCTGACGCTCGGGCAGGGGTACGCTGCCGCCGGTGCCGCGGCCGCGGTCATGACCATTGGAATCGCCCTGGGCGCCCCTTGGCGTGGCCGCAGGGTGGACACCGCCGGGCTGCGCAAAGCTCTGGTCCCGTCCGTCATCTCCGAGGCAGTGATCTGGTCCATCGTCCCGCACGTGTCCTACCAGTGGCTCCTCCCGCTGGTCTTCGTGGGCGGTCTGCTGACCCTTCCCATCTTCAGCGTGGTGCGCCAGTCCCTCGGCGTGCTGGCCGACGGCGACCAGCGGCGAACCGCCTACGCCCTTGACGCGATCACCACCGAAATGGTGTTCATGATCGGACCGGCCGCCGGTGCGGTGGTCGCCACCAGTGGCTTCACCACGGCGGGCCTGACGGTCGTGGGCCTGGCGACGTCGCTGGCGGGGCTTTTCCTGATCTGGTTCAACCCGCCCACCCGCAGCCCGGAAGAGGCACCAGTACAGAAGGAAGAGAGCGAGGCTGACCAGCGCCATGCAGCAGAGGCTGCCATGGTGGCCGCTGCCCCGGCCCACCTGCAGGAAGCGGCCGCCGGACTGGGTCCTGCCGCCTCCCGGGCGCCGTCCGGCCTCCGCGGCAAGGTCAGCCACAACTTCGCCTGGTTCACGGCAACCGTGGCGGCACTTTTCGCCGTCGCCGCGGGCGCGGGAATGGTCCTCAGCGGCACCGACGTAGGCATCGTGGCAGCCCTGGAAACGGGGGGCCGGCAGAGCGAGATCGGCATCGTCTTCCTGTTCTGGTGCGCGGCCTCGGTGGTGGGAGGGCTGCTGTACGGTGCCATGCACCGGCCGGTGCCACCGATCCTCCTGCTGCTCGGCATGGCCGCCCTCACCATCCCCATGGGGTTTGCCTCGGACACCTGGACGCTGGCACTGCTGTCCGTCCTGCCGGGACTGCTGTGCGCTCCGGTGCTGTCCGCGGCCTCGGAGAAGGTGGCGGACCTCGTCTCCGAGGAACGCCGCGGCGAGGCCATGGGCTGGTACGGCTCAGCCCTCACCGCGGGCGTCGCGCTCGGCTCGCCGCTCGCCGGGGTGTTCATCGACGTTATGGGTTCCTCCGGCGGCTTCGTGTCCGTGGGAGTCGCCGGCGTGGTCCTCTGCCTGGTGGGCCTGGTCCTCCAGCTGCGCCGCCGGAAGGCTGCGGCCTGAGTCGCCCCCCTATTTCTCCCCCCGAATATTTGTCCAAATATGGTGATTTCCGGGGCCTGCAGGTCGACTTATCTGGACAAAAACTGCAAGGAACGACGACGGCGGGCCGACCCCGAAAGGTCGGCCCGCCGTCGCGGTTTGCCGGGAGTGTGCTGCCTTAGTTGACGGCCCCCGTGTACTTCTCGCCCGGACCCTTGCCCGGAGCATCAGGGATCAGGGACTCTTCGCGGAAAGCAAGCTGGAGCGAGCGCAGCCCGTCGCGCAAGGGTCCTGCGTGCTGCGAACCGATCTCCGGTGCAGCGGCAGTCACCAGGCCCGCCAGGGCAGTGATCAGCTTGCGCGCCTCGTCCAGGTCCTTCAGCTCCGCGGCGTTTTCCTCGGCGGCAAGGCCAAGCTTGACCGCGGCGGCGCTCATCAGGTGGACGGCGGCGGTGGTGATGACCTCGATGGCCGGCACTTCGGAAATATCCCGGATCTGTTGGGAGACATCGGCGCCGGAGCCGGCGGAGTCGAAAACGTATGAATTACTGTCTGGCGTGCTCATACTGGTAAGCTTGACACAGACCAACTGGATGTCGTTATTTCAAAGACCAGGTTCCCACGGGCGCTTTCCGGCGCTGACGGGAATTTTTTCTGTAGAATGGCATGCAGTTTGCAAGCGGAGTTCTCTCCCACCCGCGTCAGCCGCTGTTCCAAAGGTTCACCAGAACACTTCCGGAACTCAAGGTTGCCGGGTACTGGTTGGGCATGGCCCGGTTGTACGCCGGAACCATGCATGCGGTCCCCTTGTGGGGCTTGCGTGTACCAGCCGCCAAGAGGCCTTCGATTGCTCCGGCAATTGGGGGCCTTCTCTATTTGCCGGATTCCACAACAAAAACAGGAGCTTTAACATTAGCGAGCCAAGAATCAATGAGCGTATCCGCGTCCCCGAGGTGCGGCTGGTCGGCCCTGCAGGTGAACAGGTAGGCATCGTCCGTATCGAGGATGCCCTGCGTCTGGCTGCCGAGTCCGACCTTGATCTCGTTGAAGTTGCACCTCAGGCGAAGCCTCCGGTGTGCAAGCTGATGGACTTCGGCAAGTACAAGTACGAGGCCGCAGTCAAGGCACGTGAAGCCCGGAAGAACCAGACGAACACCGTTCTGAAGGAAATCCGTTTCCGCCTGAAGATCGACACCCACGACTACGAGACCAAGCGCGGACACGCACTGCGCTTCCTTGGTGCCGGGGACAAGGTCAAAGCCATGATTCAGTTCCGTGGCCGCGAGCAGCAGCGCCCGGAAATGGGTATCCGCCTGCTCCAGCGCTTCGCTGACGACGTCGCCGAGGTCGGCGTAGTCGAGTCCAGCCCCCGCATCGACGGCCGGAACATGGTCATGGTGGTCGGCCCGCTGAAGAACAAGGCTGAGGCCAAGGCCGAGGCGCGCCGCGCAACGCAGCGTGCCGAAGCGAAGGCGCAGAACGAAGCCAAGGCGGCCGGCCGGATCGACGTTTCCGGCCAGGACCAGGCACCCATGACGCAGTCACTGGCCGACCTGCTGCCTGAAGGTTTCACGACGTCGACTGAAGCGGAAGCACCCGCCGAAGCTCCGGAGCAGACGCCGGCCCCCGCCGTCGAGCCTGCAGCCGCAGCCGAAGCACCCGCGGAAACTCCGGAAGCACCCCAGGAGGAGGCTCCCAAGCAGGAGGCTCCGAAGCAGGAAGCCCCCAAGGCTGCCGTGCCGGCTCCCAAGCAGGAGGCTCCGAAGCAGGAAGCCCCCAAGGCTCCCAAGCCGGCAGCAACGGAAAAGTCCGAGGCTGCTCCGGCGGCTGCGGCTCCCAAACCGGCAGCTGTTCCTGCGCCGCCGAAGCCGGTGGCCAGGCCTGCGGCGCCGAAGCCTGCTGCACGCCCTGCCCCCAAGGCAGTGCCGAAGCCGGCTGGCAAGAAGACCACTTAGTTCACAGCTGCCGTAGGTCCCGCCCGACGGCAGACAGCAACCAGCATGCCGCCCTTCACAGGGCGGCTGCGTGATAGAGCTGCAGGCATAGCCTGCGGAAACGTAAGGAGATCGGTTCCCATGCCGAAGATGAAGACCCACAGTGGTGCTAAGAAGCGCTTCAAGCTGACCGGCAGCGGCAAGCTGCGCCGCCAGCAGGCTAACCGCCGCCACTACCTGGAGCACAAGTCCAGCCGTCTGACCCGCCGCCTTGCCGGCGACAAGATCGTCTTCAAGGGCGACGCCAAGGTCATCCGGAAGATGCTCGGCATCTAATTTCCAAGTTCTTTGGCTGGCACTGACTGGTGCCGGCCACCTGTAAAAAAGCCTTCTCAGGCCGCCGGAACTCCGGCAGTAGATGCTTGGGATCAGATTTTGAAGGAGTACGCACGTGGCACGTGTGAAGAGGGCGGTAAACGCCCACAAGAAGCGCCGGGTTGTCCTTGAACGGGCGAAGGGCTACCGCGGACAGCGGTCGCGCCTCTACCGCAAGGCCAAAGAGCAGCTGCTGCACTCGTTTGTGTACAGCTACGGCGACCGCAAGAAGAAGAAGGGCGACTTCCGCCGCCTCTGGATCCAGCGCATCAACGCTGCCTCCCGTGCGAACGGCCTGACCTACAACCGCCTCATCCAGGGCCTGAAGGCTGCTGAGGTTGAGGTTGACCGCCGCATGCTCGCAGAGCTGGCTGTCTCCGACGCCAACGCTTTCGCTGCGCTGGTCCAGGTCGCCAAGGACTCGCTGCCGGCCGACACCTCCGCCAAGAAGGTTGTTGCCGCCAAGTAGCACCCGGCCCCGCCCCAGGGGCAGTTCAGGAACCGGTGGCAGCAGCCACTAGAGTTCTTCTATGAACAAAACCGGGCGCCCGCAAGACTTTCCACTGTCCAATCCCCGAGCTGATCGGGTCAGGGACGTGGCAAAGCTTGCAGGGCGCCCGGCCCGTTTAAAGCGTGGGCACTTCCTGGCCGAGGGGCCGCAGGCCGTGCGGGAGGCGTTGAAGCTGCACCAGGAGCGCCTGGCGGCAGGAGCCCCCGGCGTGGTCTCCGAGGTGTTCGCCAGCGAGGCATGCCTGGACCGCTTTCCGGAATTCGAGGAGCTGGCTGCGGGAACCAACGCCCGTCTCGCCACGGACGAGGTCCTTGCCGCGATGGCGGACACTGTCAACCCGCAGGGTATTATCGCCGTGTGCCGCTTCCTGGACATGGCACTGGAAGAAGTACTCGACGCGGGGCCCCGCCTGATCGCCGTGCTCTGCCAGGTCCGCGACCCGGGGAACGCCGGAACGGTCCTGCGGGCGGCCGACTCGGCCGGGGCCGACGCGGTTGTCCTCACCGCTTCCAGCGTGGACATCTACAACCCCAAGGCCGTCCGCTCGACAGCCGGTTCCCTGTTCCACCTGCCGGTGGTTCTGGGGGCGGATGCTGCAGCAGTTGCTGCGGCCTGCAAGGCCAGGGGAATCGGCATCCTGGCTGCTGACGGCTATGGCACCCTGAACCTGGACGCGTTGCAGGACGAGAACGCCAGGCGCAGGCTTACCGGTGCCGGTCCGGAATCCGCGTACGACCTTGCTGCACCCACCGCCTGGTTGTTCGGCAACGAAGCGCAGGGACTCTCCCCGGACGAGCTGGCACTGGCCGACCACCGGGTTGCCGTTCCCGTTTACGGTGCTGCCGAAAGCCTCAACCTGGGCACCGCCGCCACAGTGTGCCTCTACGCAAGTGCGCGTTCACAGCAGCCAGCCGCAGTCACCACCTGACGTTCGGGGTCCCCATCTGATCCCGGTGCTTTGGGGGGCATGCCGGGCACAAGTAAAGGCCCCGGAAACGTCCGGGGCCGTTGGTGCCAATGAACTTCACTTGACGGGACGCATCAGGGTGCGCGGGTGGCCTTCCCGCGTCCGGTGATGGCCCCGTAGATGCCGGCAACAACTAGGCCGCCGACGATAGCGAGAATCCAGGTGCCGAGGTCAAAGAAGGCCAGATCGCCCCGGTTGAACACGAGGCTGCCGATCCAGCCGCCAACGATGGCGCCCACAACGCCCAGTACCAGGCTGGTGACCCAACCGCCGCCGACCCGTCCGGGCATGACCGCCTTGACGATGGCACCTACGATGAGGCCGAGAATAATCCAAGCAAGAAAACCCATGTCTCCTCCTTACGGTTACCGGGATTTAATCGTCCCGATGAGCCTCAAGCTAACATAACGGCCCCTTGATGTCAGCAGGATTAGGGCCACTTCCGGCGCCCGCCTGAATCTGCCCTACGTGTACCGGGAGTCCAGTGGAGCCCGTTCATGGGGCACACTGTGGAGGCTGTTTCGTGACCTTGCCAGTGGGCCAGGATTGTTGGGAGTTCCCTTTCGGTTACGGCCCGGGCTCAGGCAGCTAAGGACTTCCGCCGTTCCAGCACGCCGCTGAGAATGGCGACGCCGAATCCCAGGATGGCGAGGACGGCACCAACCAGGGCCGGGGCCACGTAACCCCAGCCCAGCGCGATGACCAGTCCGCCAAGGAAGGCACCCAGGGCATTGGCGACGTTCAGGGCCGCGTGGTTCAGGGACGACGCCAGCGAGGGGGCATCCGGGGATGCGTCCAGCAGCCGGGTCTGCAGGGCGGGGATCAGCATGGACCCGGACGCACCCACCACGAACACCATGGCAAAGGCCGACCAAGGCCAGTGCGCGGCAACCGCATAGACCACCAGTGCCACCGAAATGGCGGGCAGCACCTTGTAGAGGGTGCCCATGACCGACTTGTCAGCGATCCGCCCGCCCACGATGTTTCCAGCCACCATGCCAAGCCCGTAGAGCGCCACCACCAGGGGAATCAGGGAGGACGGGATCCCGGCAACCAGGGTCATGGTGTGCGCGATGTACGTGTAGGTGGCAAAGAAGCCGCCGAATCCGACCACGCCGATCAGGATGGCCAGCCACACCTGGAGCCGCTTCAGCGCACCGAGTTCCCGGATGATGCTCGCGTCGGGGTGGGCGGCCTGGAACGGGACGAAGCGCCACACCAGGGCCAACGTCAGCAGCCCGATGAAGCCCACCAGGACAAAGAGCAGCCGCCAGCCGTAGGTCTGGCCCAGCCAGGTGGCGAACGGCACGCCAACCACGTTGGAAATGCTGAGCCCCGCCATCACCATGGAGATGGCCCAGCCGCGCCTGGTGGGCGGAACCAGGGAGGCGGCGATGACCGCCGCCACGCCGAAAAAGGCGCCGTGGGGCAGGCCGGCAGCGAAGCGGGACACCAGCATGGTCCCGTAGTCCGGTGCCAGGAAGGAGGTCAGGTTTGCCACGGTGAAGAACAGCATCAGGCCGAGGGCAAGATGCTTGCGCGGCAGTCTGGCACCCACGGCGGCGAGCAGGGGCGCCCCCACCACCACGCCCAGGGCGTAGGCGGAGATGAGGTGCCCGGCCTCGGGGGTGCTGATGCCCAGGCCCTGTTCCACTTCCTTCAGCAGGCCCATCATGGTGAATTCGGTGACGCCGATGCCCACGCCGCCCATGGCAAGGGCAATGATGGCCATGGCCAGGTTGGGGGAGGTGGTGGGGGCTGCCGTGGACGTGGAGAGGGCGCTGCTCATATGCCTGCTTTTCGAAAGGGGTTGCTCGGAACTGGTGCTGCCACGGCGGTGGGGCGGGAAGGACGGGGTCCGAAGGCGGAAACCCTGGAGGGGGAAGCTGTATTCCCCGTCCCGGCAGGGAGGGACTCCGGGTGCTCCCATTGTCCCCCATAGAATGGGGCGGTGACTGAACTGATACGGGTTGTGGGCGGAGCCATCGTGGACAGCCTGGCTGAACCGGCGATGCTGCTGGTGGCACGGCGAAGCGCGCCCGAAAGCCTTGCGGGCATGTGGGAGTTCCCCGGCGGCAAGGTGGAGCCGGGCGAGGACGCCGAGCCGGCACTCGTGCGGGAACTGCTCGAGGAGCTGGGCGTGGGAGTCAGGCTGGGTAACGAGTTGCCCGCCGCAGATGCCGGCGGCTGGCCGCTGAATGAGCGCGCCGCGATGCGGGTGTGGTTCGCGGAGGTCACCCGTGGAGAACCCCGGCCCCTGGAAGACCACGACGAACTTCGCTGGGTACCGCTTGCCGATCCTGCCGCCGTGCTTGGCCTGCCTTGGATCCCCGCGGACTTCCCGATTGTCCTTGCGCTGCTCGACACGGTGTCACTGCCTGCCGGCGGGACCCGGAACTAGCACGGGCACACTCTGGGCCGCCAACTTGTGCAACACCGGGAAACGCGGTGCACCCCGGGGATTGGGCAGGCCTAGAAAAGGGTTGGCTGCCCGGCCTGGCCGCCGGGCCGGGCGGGTCCCGGCGCCGGGCTTCCTGAAGCTTCCGGAATGATGCCTGCCGGATACTCCGCTTCCTCTCCACGGGGATCGTCCAGGTCCCGGTGGCTGAATCCGGAGGAATGCGTGAACCCGTGCCTGGCCTTGAAATAGCGGACCTTTGCGGCAAGCCAGCCCCGGTACTCCTTGGAGGCATAGGATCCGGCGCCGTACAGCTGACGGTAGCGGGCCACCAGTTCGGGATGGTTTGCGGCAAGCCACTTCAGGAACCATTCGCGGGTACCGGGCTTCAAGTACAGGGCTCCGGCCGTCACGCCCGTTGCGCCTGCCGCCGCAAGCGAGGCGAAGAGCGCGTCCAGCGCTTCGTCGCTGTCCGAAAGCCAGGGAAGGATAGGCATGGCCATCACCCCGCAGGGGAGGCCGGCCTCGCGAAGCCGGCTCACCAGCTTGAGCCGTGCACGCGGCCCCGGGGTTCCCGGCTCGATCGCTTCGGAAAGGGCCTCGTTGGTCATGGCCAGCGATATTCCGAGCCCCACCGGAACCTGGGTGGCGGCACTTTTCAGCAGCGGAATATCCCGCGCCAGCAACGTGCCCTTTGTGAGGACGGACAGGGGAGTGCCTGAATCGGCAAGTGCGGAGATGATGCCGGGCAGGAGCTTGTACCGTCCCTCGGCCCGCTGGTAGGGGTCCGTGTTGGTGCCCAGCGCCACCTGCTGCCGTGTCCACGACGGTTTGGCCAGTTCCTTGCGAAGGACCTCAGCCGCGTTCACCTTGACCACCACCTGGCTGTCAAAGTCCAGGCCGGCGTCGAAGTCCAGGTAGGTGTGGCTCTTGCGCGCGAAGCAGTAGACGCACGCATGGCTGCAGCCGCGGTAAGGGTTTACCGTCCATTCAAATGGCATGCGTGAACCTGCCGGAACCCTGTTGAGCACCGATTTTGCAGTGACCTCATGGAAGGTGATCCCGGCGAATTCCGGGGTGGTGACCGAGCGGACCAGCCCCGCCAGCGGGAGGAGGGCGGGACCCGGACCGCTCGCTTCCGCGTCCGGGGCCGGAACCAGTGCTTGGGCGTCCCATCTCATAGCCCCATTCGAAAACATGTTCGAATAAATGTCAAGGCCGTCGGATCTAGGCGGGCGGCAAACTTTCGAGTTCCCAGGCCACCGTTACCGCCGTTTCCAGCCAGTTTGTCCCGGGCTCCACCGCGATGGCCTCGGCCGCGCTGGCGCGCTGGAAGCCTGCCAGGGGAACCGGTACCTGTCCGGCGGCGTGTTCGGTCACCGACAGCACACGGCCCAGACTGGCCGAGGCCAGGCCGGCGAATTGGCGCGCAGCCCGCAGCGCGTCTTCCCAGGCGGCCGCCCGGGCGCGCTCCCTGGCCGCCGAATCATCGGCAAGGGTGAGTTGAAGGTTGTTGAGGCGTACGTCGTTGCCGCCGGCCCTGACAGCTTCGGCGATGAGCGCGGACACGGCGGCGGCATCCCGCAGCCGGACAGCAAGCGAGCTGGAGGCCACATAGCCTGTCACCTGCTGCCCTTCGCCCTCGCGCCACACGTAGTCCGCACGCACATTCAGGCCGGTGGTTTGGATGTCCGCCGCCGCCACGCCCCGGGCGCGCAGGGCTTCGGTAACCGACGCCAGGGCTTCGCCCGCACCGGAATAGGCGGCGTCGACGGAAGCGGCCCGGGTTTCCACGCCCAGGGTAACGAGCGTCAGGTCAGGGGCTGCTTCCGCCCGCCCGGTTCCTGTCACTGTGACAGTGCCGGCAGGGCCCTTCTGTTCCAGGCTGTCCGCGGCGCCCACGGTCACGCCCCTGCTTCCCGGCGGTCCGCGGTTCTGCGCTGCACACCGGGCCGGGTGGAGGCGCGGGAAGGATAGCCTCCGGCGGCCAGTCCGGCGTGCCGCTCGAAGAGGTTCGCGGTCCCCGGATTCCCGGTCCGCAGGACGGACCAGCCCGCGGCCAGAAGATACAGGGGAAGGAAAGGAACGCCACCGCACCAGGCGTACTGCGTGCAGTGCCGCTCCTCGTGGCCAAGCAACCCGGGCATGGACAGCAGGTCCTCCGCCGGGCCGCGGCACAGCACCACGTTGCCAAGGGTGAAGGCGCGGGCGAAGGGCAGGCGCCAACGGTATCCGCCGGCCAGCACCAGTCCGCGCGGTCCGGCGACAGGCCGTGTACGCGCAACGGCGGCAACCGCGAGTCCCAGCACGGTGCTGCCGTTGGCCAGGTTGACTGCCCGCCGCAGCCGCTGGGCAGCGGTCAGGGGCGGTAGGGATCCCGGGCGCCGCCGCAGTGTCATGAGGCCATGGTAGCCGGAGCGTTCAATTAGACTGGAGGGCAGTGCCTGCCGGTTTTTCCGGCGGGCCCTGACCTGGTCATTGAATGAACTGAATTTGAGGGCATTCATCCATGACCTGCCAGTGACGGACGCGCCGCCGGGAAACCGGGCAGGGTGCTCTGCTCGCCGGCAGCCACGACTCGTAGCTAAGAACAGTAGATGACTGAAACTTTGCCGGGCGCCGCTGCACCGAACCCCACGGATGAAGCCGCCATCAACGCCGCTGTAGACCAGGCCATCACCGCCATTGCCGGTGCGGCCACCCTTGACGAGCTGAAGGCGGTGAGGCTCGCGCACGCGGGGGAGAAGTCCCCGCTCAGCCTTGCCAACCGTGAGATCGGCAAGCTGCCGAAAGACCAGAAGGCGCTCGCCGGTAAATTGATGGGCGCGTCCCGCGGACGGGTCAACAAGGCGCTCGCCGACCGCACGGCCGTGCTGGAAGCGGAAAACGATGCCCGGATCCTCCTCGAGGAGACCGTGGACGTCACGGCCGCTCCGCGCCGCCGTCGCGCCGGGGCCCGGCACCCGCTCTCCACGCTTCAGGACCGCGTGGCGGACATCTTCGTGGGCATGGGCTGGGAAATCGCCGAGGGCCCGGAAGTCGAGTCGGAATGGTTCAACTTCGATGCCCTGAACTTCAAGCCGGACCACCCGGCGCGCGAAATGCAGGACACCTTCTTCGTGGAGCCCCCCGAAGCCCACCTCCTGATGCGCACGCACACCTCGCCGGTACAGGTGCGCTCCATGCTGGAGCGCGAGGTGCCCATCTATGTGCTCTGCCCGGGCAAGGTATTCCGGACCGACGAACTGGATGCCACCCACACCCCGGTGTTCCACCAGTTCGAGGGCCTGGCGATCGACAGGAACCTCAGCATGGCCGACCTCCGCGGCACGCTGGAGCACTTCGCCCGCCAGATGTTCGGTGACGAGGCCCAGATCCGGCTCCGTCCCAACTACTTCCCGTTCACCGAGCCGTCCGCCGAGCTGGACATCTTCCACCCCGGCGCCAAGGGTGGCCCGCGCTGGATCGAATGGGGCGGCTGCGGCATGGTCAACCCCAACGTGCTCCGCGCCGCGGGCATCGACCCGGACGTCTATTCAGGTTTTGCCTTCGGCATGGGCATCGAGCGCACCCTCATGTTCCGCAACGAGGTGGGCGACATGCGCGACATGATCGAAGGCGATGTACGTTTCAGCGAGCACTTCGGGATGGAGATCTAACAGTGCGTATCCCACTTTCCTGGCTGCGTGAATTCGCAGAGGTACCGGCCGGAGCAACGGCCGAAGACGTCATGGCCGAGCTGGTAAAGGTCGGGTTCGAAGAAGAGGACGTGCACCGTCCCACCGATGCCCTGCAGGGCCCCATCGTGGTGGGCCAGGTCCTGAGCCTGGTCAAGGAACCGCAGACCAACGGCAAGACCATCAACTGGTGCCAGGTCCGGGTTGTCCCGGAAGGGCAGGAGCAGAAGCTCACCGGCAAGGGCATCGACCCGTCCGGCGTGCAGGGGATCATCTGCGGCGCCCACAACTTCGTTGAAGGCGACAAGGTTGTGGTCACCCTTCCAGGCGCCGTGCTGCCCGGCAACTTCCAGATCTCCGCCCGGAAGACCTACGGGCACCTGTCCGCCGGCATGATTGCCTCGGTGCGGGAACTGGGCATCGGCGAGGACCACGACGGCATCCTGGTGCTGTCCCGCATCGGCCTGGACCCCGAGGTCGGCACCGACGCCATGGAGCTCCTGGGCCTCTACGACCAGGCCGCCGAAATCAACGTCACCCCGGACCGCGGCTACGCCTTCTCCATCCGGGGCGTCGCCCGCGAGTACGCGCACGCCACCGGCACCGCCTTTGCCGATCCTGCGGCGAAGGTCCACGTCCCGGCGGAGCTCTCCGGCGGCTACGGCGTCAAACTCAACGACGACGCGCCCATCTACGGCAAGCCCGGCTGCGACCGCTTCGTGGCACGCACCGTCCGCGGCGTGGATGCCACCCGCCCCACCCCGCCGTGGATGGTGTCCCGGCTGCGGCTGGCCGGCATCCGCTCCATTTCGCTGCCGGTAGACATCTCCAACTACGTCATGCTCGAACTGGGCCAGCCCACGCACTGCTACGACCTGGACAAGCTCTCCGGGGACATCGTGGTACGGCGCGCCGCCGCCGGCGAAAAGATCACCACCCTGGATGACAAGGAGCGCACCCTCGACGCCGAGGACCTGCTCATCACCGACGACTCGGGTGCCATCGGGATCGCCGGCGTGATGGGCGGGGCGGCAACCGAGGTGGGCGATTCGACGTCGAACATCCTGGTGGAGGCCGCGCACTTCGACGAGGTGTCCATCTCCCGGTCCCGGCGCCGCCACAAGCTGCCGTCCGAAGCGTCCAAGCGGTTCGAGCGCGGCGTCGACTGGCAGGTGGCCGGCGTGGCCGCCCAGCGTGTGGTGGACCTGCTGGTGGAACTTGCCGGCGGCATGGCGGACACGACCGGCACCGATGTTGGCACCGCCCCGGACACGGTGACCATCGAGCTGCCGGCAGGCTTTGCCGCAGCGCGGGTCGGCATCGACTTCACCGAGGAACAGATCGTCACGTCGCTGGAGGACCTGGGCGCGGCCGTCGTGAAGAACGACGGCGGCTGGACCGTGACTGCCCCGAGCTGGCGCCACGACCTGGAGACCAAGGAAGACCTTTCCGAGGAGATTGCCCGGCTGGTGGGTTACGACAAGATCCCCGCCACCCTGCCCGTGGCCCCTCCGGGCCGCGGCCTGACCCGGGTGCAGCAGCAGCGCCGCCGCCTGATCCAGGCGCTGGCAGACGCCGGGCTCACCGAGGTGCTGTCCTACCCGTTCGTCTCCAAGGCAGCCAACGACACTTTCGGTGTGGCCGAGGAAGGTGCTGCCCGCAGCGCCGTAAAGCTGGCCAACCCGATCAGCGAGGAGCAGGGCTACCTGCGCACCTCCATCCTGCCGGGACTGATCGAGGTGGCCAAGCGCAACCATTCGCGCGGCTTCCGGGACCTGGCGTTGTTCGAGTCCGGCCTGGTCTTCCTGCCAGGCGGGACGGTGGGCACACCCTCCATCCCGCCGCTGGGTGCCAAGCCCGCCGATGAGGTGCTGGATGCGCTGTACGACGGCGTTCCGGCCCAGCCGTTCCACGTCGCCGCGGTCCTCACCGGGCACGATTCGCCGGCAGCAGCCGCCCACGCACCCCGGGCCTGGGACTGGGCGGATGCGCTGGACGTCGCCCGCCTGGCCGGTGACGTGCTCGGCGTCGAGCTGGTGGTGACGCAGGGCAGCCACCAGGCGTTCCACCCGGGTCGTGCTGCACGGCTGTCGCTGCGCAGCGGCGAAGTGGTGGGCTACGCGGGCGAGCTGCACCCCAAGCTGCTTGCTGCCGCGGACATGCCCGCGCGGTCCGTGGCCCTGGAACTCAACGCCGACGCGCTGTTCGAGGCCGCGCCGGATGTCATTGTTGCCCGCCACATCTCCCCGTTCCCGGTGGCCACCCAGGACGTGGCGCTCGTGGTGCCCGCCGATGTCCCCGCGGACGACGTGCTGGCTGCGCTCCGCGAGGGAGCCGGCGAACTGCTGGAGGACGTTGCACTCTTTGACGTCTATGCAGGCAAGGGGATCGAGGACGGCA
Source organism: Arthrobacter sp. Y3221157 (assembly GCF_059089865.1). Taxonomy (NCBI): domain Bacteria; kingdom Bacillati; phylum Actinomycetota; class Actinomycetes; order Micrococcales; family Micrococcaceae; genus Arthrobacter; species Arthrobacter sp. Y3221157. The sequence goes on along the minus strand of NZ_JBNHFD010000076.1, from coordinate 4,835 downwards.
AGAAGTCGCTGGCCTTCGGGCTGCGCTTCCGCGCCGCGGACCGGACGCTGACGGCCGACGAAGCGTCGGCTGCGCGCGAAAGTGCAGTGGCCCTCGCCGCGGAACAGTTCGGGGCAGTGCAGCGCTAGCGGCGGCCAGGGCAGTCTCCCAGCAGGGCAGCCTTGCACGGGCGGCTTTTCAGGGGCGGGGCGGCATGGCGCCGGATCTAGTGGTGCGTGCCGTCCCGCCCTTTGCTGTGCCCGGGGAAACCGAACGGGTCCGACGGGACGCCGAAGCGGTCCTGGATGGCCCTGAGCTGGCGCGCGCCCGGGCCATGGAACCGGAGGCGCGGGACCGGTTCCTGGCCGGGCGGCTTGAGCAGCGGGTGTTCGTGGCCGGTCTCCTGGGGGTGGGCCCCGAACGCCTGGCCGCCAGTTACAGCTGTCCTGCCTGCGGCACTGGACCGGACGTCAACCACGGGCGGCCGGGCTACCTGCTTGACGGCGTTCCGCCACCTGTGGCGTTCAGCGCCTCCCGGGCGGCCGGGTGGACCCTGCTCGCTGCCATAATCGATGCTGGGCCCGGATTCCGGCTGGGCGTGGATATTGAGGATCCCGCACGGACCCGCTTTGCCGGCTTTGTGGCGCTGGCGCTTACCCCCGCCGAGCAGTGGGCAGTGAGGCACCTTTCCGGAAGTGCCCTGCTCACGGAGCGGGCCCGCCTGTGGGCGCGCAAGGAAGCCTGGCTGAAAATGACCGGGGAAGGACTGCGGAGGGCGCCGTCCGAGGTGGATGTCCTGGCGCGTGCCGGGGTTCGGGACCTGCCCTGCGCTGAAACCGGCCTGCCTGCGAGCCTGGCGGCCGCCGTCGCACTGTCAGGCTAGGAAACCCTGGCCAGCGGCAGCGGCGGCAGTGGTTCCTCGTAGAGCCACGGGTGCAGCAGCGCCTCGGCGTCGATTGCCGTGGCCCGGTTGACCGCAAGGATGAAGTCGGGCGTGCCAACCGAACCGTACCGGTGCGCAGCGGTCCATTCCTGCAGCAGGGCAAAGAACGCGAGGTCCCCGCACGCCATCCTGACGGCGTGCACTGCCAGCGCCCCCCGCTTGTACACCCGGTCATCGAACATGTGCTCCGGGCCCGGATCACCCACCAGAATGTCCTGCGCGTCCGCCCGCAGCCGATGCCAGGCGGCTTCAGCCCGCGCAGCCACCGGCATGATGCCCGCTTCCTCCGACCAGATCCACTCGGCATAGCAGGCAAAGCCCTCGTGCAGCCAGATGTCCTGCCAGGTTGCTGCCGTCAGCGAGTTTCCAAACCACTGGTGCGAGAGTTCGTGCGCAATCAGCCTCTGCGACTCCCAGTCAGGGTCCAGGTGGTTCGGGCCCAGGATGGACAGGCCCTGCGCCTCCAGCGGGATTTCCAGTTCGTCCTCCGTCACCACCACGGTGTAGCCGGGGAACGGGTAGGGGCCGAAGCAACGGGCAAAGGAACGCATCATGGCCGGCTGCAGGGCAAGTCCGGCCCGTGCCTTTTCTGCGAGGGCCGGGGCAACGGCCACGAGTTGCGGCACGGTGGAACCGCCCCGGCCCGGGTCCAGTTCGAGCAGCCCGTACCGGCCGATCTGCACGGTGGCAAGGTAGCTGGCCATCGGCTCCGCCTGCTCGTAGACCCAGGTCTCGCGGCTGGAGCGCGTGGTCCGGGACTGGAAGACGCCGTTGCAGACCGCCCGGTAATTCGCGTCCGTAGTGACCGTGAACCGGTAACTGGCCTTGTTCCGGGGGTGGTCGTTGCAGGGGAACCAGGAGGGAGCTCCGTTGGGCTGGCCCGCCACGAGGACGCCGTCGGACAGCTCCTCCCAGCCCACCTCGCCCCAGAATCCCCGCCGGGGTGCCGGGTTGCCCTCGTAGCGGATATCCAGCGTGAAGCGCTGCCCGGGCCGCAGGCCGGCTTGCCCGGCCACCACCAGCTGGCCGGCGCGCTGGCTGAAGCGCCCCGCCTTCCGCCCGTCCAGCTGTACCTTGATGGCACGCAGGTTGCCGGCCAGGTCCAGGACAATGGCCGACGCCGGCGCCTGGACAACGCCGTACAGCACCGCCCTGCCGCTGAGCCGGTTGCTGCTGACTTTGTAGTCAAGCTCCAGTTCGTAGCGTTCAACCCGGTAGGCGTTGCTTCCCGCCCCGGGCAGGTAGGGGTCGGGAACCGCGGGAAGGGTCGCTGCCGGGACACTTCCGCCGGCTCCTGCTGGAAAACTCATCAATACCTTTGGGTTGTTCAAAGCTGTGCGGGACCGCTCCAGGGACTGACCGGGTTGCCCATCCAGTACGTCCCGGCCGGTACTGTTTCGCCACGCATCACCAGCGATGCCGGGCCCACAGTGCCGCCGGCCCCAATAGCGGCTTGCGGAAGGATCACCCCGTGCGGGCCCATGGTTGCCCCGTCCTCGAGCGTAACAGCGTCCATGCTCATCACGCGGTCGTGGAAGAGGTGGGTCTGCACCACGCAGCCACGGTTGACGGTGGCGTTCCGGCCGAGGGTCACCAGGTCGGCTTCCGGCAGCCAGTAGCTTTCGCACCAGGTGCCCGCGCCGATTTTGGCGCCAAGGGCACGCAACCACCAGACCAGTGCGGGGGTACCCGTGGCGGCGCGGGCGAACCACGGCGCGCTGACCATTTCGATGAAGGTGTCCACCACCTCGTTGCGCCAGATGAAGGAACTCCACAGCGGGTGTTCGCCGGCCTGGATCCGGCCCACCAGTACCCACTTGGCAAGGACGGACGCCCCGGCCGCCACCGCACCGGCCAGGAGCATGACCACGCCGCTGAGGAGGGCGGCCACCCCGTAGTTGAACGCCGCGGCCAGCTGGTCAAAGGCCAGCATAACGCCGGCGGCAATCGCTACCGAGAGCATCACCGGGACAAACCTGCAGAGCTCCCACAGTGCGCGCGCCACCTTCAGCCGGAGCGGCGGCTGGTACGTGCGGGTATCGTCCGAGGCGATGGCGGTGCGGCGCAGCCGGACCGGAGGGCTGCCCAGCCATGATGTGCCGGACTTTGCCTTTGCCGGGGTGGCGGACAGGACCGCCACCAGCGAGTTCTTGGGCACGCTCCGCCCGGCAGCGGTCATACCCGAGTTGCCCAGGAAGGAGCGTTTGCCGATCTTGGCCGGCGCCACCCGCAGCCAGCCGCCGTCAAGCTCGTACGAGGCCACCATGGTGTCATCCGCCAGGAAGGCCCCCTCGCCGACGGTCGTCATCGAGGGGATCAGCAGCACCGTGGACGCTTCCACGTTCCGGCCGATCTTCGCCCCCAGCAGGCGCAGCCACACAGGGGTGAAAAGGCTGGCGTAGACGGGGAACAGCAGGTCCCGCGCCAGGTCCAGCACCCGTTCCGTGGCCCAGACCTGCCAGCCCACGCGGCTGCGGACCCGATGGTAGCCCTCGGTGAGGCCGATGCTCAGGAGCCGGGTTGTGGCCAGGACCAGCACGGCGTTGCTGAGGAACCAGGCCAGGGCGGACAGCGGCAACGCCAGGGCCAGCTGCGGCAACGCAGCCGAAAGCGATGTGCTGCCTTGGATGAACAGATACGCCACGCCCACGGCGGCGGCAGCGGAAAGATAGGGGAGAAACGCCAGGCAGGCGGATGCACCGGCGAACCCGGCGAACCACAGCCTGGCCTGAAACGGGGTCCGGGCAGGGGCATCAGGCAGTGACCGCTTGGCCTTGCCGCGCCGCTGTGCGGGGGACCCGGCCACCAGATGGCCCGCCTTCACCTTGCCCAACACTGCGGAACCGGCCTCCACCTGGGCGCCCGCTCCGATGGACGCACCGGGCATCAGGGTGCTGCGCGCGCCCACCGTGGCCCCGGCGCCGATCCGGATGGCACCAATGTGCACGTTGTCGCCGTCGATCCACCAGCCGGACAGGTCAACCTCGGGCTCGACGTTGGCGCCGCTGCCCAGGGACAGCAGGCCTGTGACGGGCGGCAGCGAGTGGAGCTGGACGTCCCTGCCGATCCGGGCTCCCAGTGCCCGGGCGTAGGAGGGGACCCACGGTGCGCTGGCCAGGCTGATGGCGCCGGACAGGTCCTGGATCTGCTCGGCCAGCCAGAGGCGCAGGTGAACCCGCCCCGAGCGCGGATAGGTTCCGGGTTTGACGCCTCGAAGCAGGAACCTGGCAGCGGCCACCGAGATCAGCATCCGGCCGGGAGGGCTGACAAAGACCAGCCAGGAAGCCGCCACCCACCACCAGGAGACCGTGGGTGCCGCAGTGAACCCGGCCAGCGCGGCAAGGATGTTGTTGCCGGCCATGAGGAAAGTCAGCCAGCGCATCCCCACCAGCACGTGCAGCGGTACGCCCATCAGGGTCTGGAAAATTTGGGACTTCCGTGCGGTGGGCCGGACCTGGCGGTCGGGTGCGGGGGCGGTAGCGCCGTCGGGAAGGGACAGCCGGGCTGCCTCCACCAGGGCGCCGATGCGGGGGGTGGCGTAGATGTCCGCCACGGTGATGGTCGGGTACCGCGTGCGCAGCGCCGATACCAGCTGGGCCGCGGAGAGCGAACCGCCGCCGTAGGCGAAGAAGTCGGCGTCCAGGGAGGTCACGGGGCTACCCAGGACGGCGCTCCACTGCTCCACGATCCAGGCAGCGTCCTCAGGCAGGTTCAGCGGCGCGGCGTCGGCCTCAGCGGCGCCCGCGCCGGGCAGGGGCCAGGGCAGGGCATGGCGGTCCACTTTGCCGCTGGTTTTGGTGGGCAGCGAGTCCACCACCGCGAGCATCGGTACCAGCGCCGCCGGCAGGGTGGCGGCGAGCTGCCCGCGGGCAGCGGCCAGGTCGAGGTCCTTCCCCCACCCCGGGGCAACCTA
>NZ_JBNHFD010000075.1:0-19290 GCF_059089865.1 Arthrobacter sp. Y3221157 | reverse complement strand
CTCGCCCGAACCGGCGCCTCCCACCCCTCCGGCCGGGCCGCCGTGCAGGCCATCAGTGGGCGCGTGGGCACTCCCCCGCCGGCCGAACTCGCGGCCGGGCCCCTGATGCAGGCGGCCGAGGCCGCGCGCACCAGGACCGGAGCCTTGTTCGTGGTGATCACCGATGAAACGGGCCTCCGGCTGGCGCATCCGGAGCCGGAGCGGCTTGGCGAGAAGGTCAGCACCGACCCCACCGAAGCCTTGGCCGGACGCGAGGTCACCACCCGGAACACCGGGACGCTGGGCCCGTCCGCCGGAGCCAAGGTGCCGGTGTACGCCCCCGGCAGCTCCACCGTGGTGGGCGAGGTCAGCGTGGGCTATTCCATGGAGACGGTGGGCCAGAGCGTGGCCCGCGACATCGGCCCAGTGGCCGGGACGGCGGCGGGTGCCCTGCTGGCCGGCGTTCTGGGTTCCTTCCTGCTGCGCCGCCGGCTGCAGCGGCTGACGCTGGGCCTTGAACCGGAGGAGATCAGCACGCTGGTCCACGACCAGGTGGCGGTGCTGCAGGGCGTGGACGACGGCGTCATCGGCGTGAGTGCCGACGGCCGGATCAGTGTGTTCAACGCCGCCGCACAGCGCCTGCTCAGCCTGCCGGACCTGACCGGCGGGCGCTGGGAGGACGCCCCGGTCCCGGACCAGGTGAAGTCCCTGACCAGGCCCGGCACCGCAGGCAGCGAGGCCCTGGAAGTCGTGGCGGGCGGACGGGTGCTGGTGGCCAATGCCCGCAAGGCCCTGCACCGGCGGGAAGACCTCGGCTGGGTGGTGATGCTGCGCGACCGTACAGAACTGCAGGAACTCACCCGCCAACTGGATGCCGTGGGCACAATGTCGACGGCACTGCGCGCGCAGCGCCACGAATTCGCCAACCAGCTGCACACCCTGGCCGGGTTCATGAGCATCGGCCAGCACCGGCAGGCGCGCGAGTACCTGGCGCAGCTTGCCGCCACCGGCCCCCTCACGTTCCCGGTGGAGCAGGCCGAACTCCTGCAGGACCCCTACCTCCAGGCGTTCGTGGGTGCCAAGGGCGTGGAGGCCGAGGAGCGGGGCGTCGCCCTGCGGATCGGGCCAGAAACCCTGGTCCGCGGGCAGGTCACGGAGGCGCAGGACGTCACCACGGTGCTGGGCAACCTGATCGACAACGCGGTCAACGCGGCGGTGGCCGGCGCGGCAACGGAACGCTGGGTGGAGGTGGAGGTGCTGGACGAGCCGGGCGACGACGGCGGCACCCTCCACGTGGTGGTCGCGGACTCGGGTGACGGGCTGGAGGAGGGAACGGATGCCGAACAGGTGTTCACCGAAGGCTTCACCACCGCCACCGGCCCGTTGTCAAGGAACGGCCGTGCCGGCGGTCAGGGCTTTGGGCTGGCTCTTGCCCGGCAGCTGGCCCGGCGCCGCGGCGGGGACGTCAGGGTGTTGGACCGGGGCAGGCCGGGCGGACCCGGCGCCGTCTTCATGGCCACACTGCCGGGAACCACGGCGGGAAGTACGGGGTCGGCGGCACGCTCCGGGACACCAGAAGGAGATTCAGCTCCGCGAAGCGCGGACATGAAGGGAGACCACAACGATGGCTGAGGATTTCCGGGTCCTGATCGTGGACGACGACTTCCATGTGGCTAAGCTCCACGCCGCTTACGTGGACTCGGTGGCTGGCTTCCTGGCATTGGCGCCGGTAGGCACGGCCTCCCTGGCGATGCAGGCCATCCACAGCCTCCGTCCCGACCTGGTGCTGCTGGATGTCTACCTGCCGGACGCCTCCGGCCTGGACCTGCTGCAGCAGCTGGACGTCGATACCGTCATGCTCAGCGCGGCCTCGGATGCCCTGTCCGTCCGGACGGCCTTCCGCCGCGGTGCGCTGGGATACCTGCTGAAGCCGTTCACTGCTGACGCCCTGTCGCAGCAGCTGCGGTCCTACGCCCGGTACCGGCGGCTCCTCTCCAACCCCGGGGCGCTGGACCAGGACGCCGTGGAGCGCGCCAAGCGGTCACTGATCCCGGGGGACGTCACGCCGTCGGCGAAGCCACGCTCCGCCACGGAAGCCGCAGTGCTGGAGTCGCTGGTTCCCGGCGAACAGTATTCGGCGGCGGAAGTGGCCGGCCGGGTGGGCGTGTCCCGGGCAACCGCGCAACGCTACCTGTCGTCGCTCGCCGACGACGGCGCCGTCGACATCCAGCTGCGGTACGGGAGCACGGGCAGGCCGGAGCACCGCTACGGCCTGCCCGCCGCTCCGTAGATTTTTCTAGCTGGCGCTCTTCTGGGCCACGAGCTCGATCTCGACGAGCATCTTCGGGTCCAGGAACGGCAGCACATGCACCAGGGACAGGGTGGGGCGGATGTCGCCGAATACTTCGCCGTGGGCGCGGCCGGCTTCTTCCCACTTGCTGATGTCCGTCAGGTAGAGCTTGGACTGGACGACGTCCTCAAAGCTGAAACCGGCGTCGGCCAGGACCTTGCCGAGCTTCTGCAGGATGAACTGGGTCTGCGTGTAGAAGTCATCGCCCACGATGCCGTCCTCGCCGCTGGCCGCGGTGGCCGAAATGTACAGGGTGTTGTCCACCTGGACGGCGCGCGAGTAGCCGAGCGTCTGTTCCCAGACGGAGCCGGTTCCGAAGGTTTTGCGCATGGTGGGGCCTTTCAATGCCGGAAGTGGGTCGGCACCACTGTAGGGCTGCTACAGGTCCAGCCGGTAAACCAGCAGTTTTGTGTCGGTTCCGGGGACGAACCAGTCGCGCTGGGGTACACGGCGGAACCGGGCCTTGCGGTAGAGGCCGTGCGCGCTCTCCCACGTCTCCCCCGTGGTGAGGGCGATGCCGGTGATGCAGGGCAGCGACCGGGCATGGTCGATGAGGGCGTCCACCATGGCCTTTCCGGCTCCGCTGCGCTGTACGGCGGGGTCCACCACCAGCATGCGGAACTCGAGCTCATCCGGCAGTGCGATGTCCGCGTACGGTTCCCCGGCGGTGGCCAGCGTCACCGAACCCACCACGGCGCCGTCCCGCTCGGCCACCCAGATGGTGGCCTGGCCGGCGCGCAGCGCAACATCCTGGATCTTGCGCATGTACGGGTGTTCGGCGTCGTTGAAGTAGCCCGCAGCAAGGTAGGAATCGCGCGTGATGCGGGCAACGGCGTCGTAATCGGCCTCGACGGCGGCACGGATGGTGATCTGCGGTGGCACCCGTCAATGGTAGTGGCGGCTGCCGCTCCCCCGGCCCGAAAGGGCGCTTTCCGTGACTGAACTATCACGACCGGCGGCAGCGTACTGCCGCGTTGCCGGACCCTGGATGACTAGAGCGGGAACTTGCCGGACAGCTCCAGGCCGGCGGCGCAGGTCCAGGCGTCCAGCCTGTCGGCATCGGAGGGCCCGCCGTCGAGCGGGCTGGCCAGCCGGGGCCGCCGCACCCAGCAGCCGGCTTCCTCCGCGATGAGGGCACCGGCGGAGAAATCGTGCTCGTTGAGCCCGCGCTCGCCGTAGGCGTCATGGGTGCCGTCGGCCACCATGCACAGGTCCAGGGCGGCGGAACCCAGCCGCCGCACATCAGCGAACCCGTCCATGAGGCCCGCCAGCGCGGTGGCCTGGTCGGCGCGGACGGCAGGATCGTAGCTGAAGCCGGTGGCCAGGATCTGCCCCTTCCGCCCGGGGACCGGTCCCTCCAGCCGGGTGACCCGGCCGCCTTCCTCCAGCCAGGCGCCCTGGCCGCGGGAGGCATAGTAGGTGCGGCCGAGCGCAGGGGCGTTGACCACGCCGGCCAGCCAGGCGCCGTCGGCATCGGCGACCGCCACTGACGTGGCGTAGTAGACGATGTTGCGGATGAAGTTGGTGGTGCCGTCCAGCGGATCGATGGACCAGCGGTAGCCGCTGGGTGCCTCGGGCCGGGTAGTGCCGTGTTCCTCGCCGGTAATGCTGTCGTTCGGGCGGGCCGCTGCGATCACCCCGCGGACGGCGTTCTCGGCCGCGACGTCGAACGCGGTGACCCAGTCACCTGCCGCGCCCTTGTTGCTGGGAGCCAGGGTGTCCCCGTTCCTGGCGGCAAGCACCTTGGCTCCGGCCGCGGCGGCGGCCTTTGCCACAACCAGAAGTTCGTCAGGAGTGGTCATGCTGTTGCCTCCGCGGTGTCCTCATCGGTTTCCATCCCTGCCGGCGCCCCGGCGCCGTCACCGGGCAATGCGTCAGGGCCGCCTTCCAGCAACTGCCGGAAGCCGTCCTCGTCAAGCACCGGAATTCCGAGCTGTTCGGCCTTGTCCAGCTTGGTGCCGGCGCTTTCGCCGGCCACCAGGTAGCTGGTGTTCTTCGAAACCGAGCCTGCGGCCTTGCCGCCCCGGACGAGGATGGCTTCCTTGGCCTCGTCCCGGCTGAAATTGGGCAGGGATCCGGTGACCACCACCGTAAGGCCCTCGAGGGTGCGCGGGGTGGATTCGTCCCGTTCGTCTGCCATCCGGACGCCTGCCGCGGCCCAGCGGTCCACGATCTCCCGGTGCCAGTCCTCTGCGAACCATTCCTTGAGCGCGGCGGCGATGGTGGGCCCCACGCCGTCCACGTGGGCAAGGTCCTCCTCGGAGGCTGCCCGGATGGCATCCATGGTGCCGAAAGCCTGCGCGAGTGCCCGTGAAGCCCGCGGCCCGACGTGCCGGATGGACAGCGCCACCAGGACCCGCCACAGCGGCTGGGCCTTGGCTTTTTCCAGCTCCTTGAACAGTTTTTCGGTGGTGGCCGTGGGCTTGGACGGCGACTTGGCCGTGCCCTTGCTGTAGAAGTAGGGCACCAGTTCGTATTCGCCGGTGCCCACGCCCTTGGAGCGCTTCTCACGGCGGATCTTCACCGGGGCGAGGTCCTCGGGGGCGAGGTCGAACAGGGCTGCCTCGGAGGTCAGCGGTGGAACCACCGGCTCGGCCGGCTGCGTCAGCGCGATGGCGGCCTCCCAGCCAAGCGCCTCGATATCGAATGCCCCGCGGCCGGCGAGGTGGAATACCCGCTCACGGAGCTGCGAGGGGCAGGATTTCGCGTTGGGGCAGCGGATGTCCACGTCGCCTTCCTTGGCCGGGGCCAGGGGCGTTCCGCAGGAGGGGCATTCGGTGGGCATCACGAAGTCCCGCACTGGTGGATCCTGCTGGTCGCGCAGGGCCAGGACCGGGCCCACGATTTCCGGGATGACGTCCCCGGCCTTGCGGAGGACGACGATGTCGCCGATCTTCACACCCTTGGCCTTGACCACGTCCTGGTTGTGCAGGGTGGCCATCTCCACGGTGGAGCCGGCAACCTTGACCGGCTCCATCATGCCGAAGGGGGTCACCCGGCCGGTGCGGCCGACGTTGACCTGGATATCCAGGAGCTTGGTGTGCACTTCTTCCGGCGGGTACTTGTAGGCCACGGCCCAGCGCGGCACGCGGGTGGTGTAGCCAAGGGCCCGCTGGGTGGCGAAGTGGTCCGCCTTGATGACGATGCCGTCGATCTCGTGGAGCAGTTTGTGGCGCTGGGCCCCGTACTTTTCGATGAACGCCAGGACGTCCCCGCGGCTTTCCAGTACCTCGAAGTAAGGACTGACGGGCAGGCCCCAGCCCTTGAGCAGGTCATAGGTTTCGGACTGGCTGCGTGCTTCAAGCCCCTCGCGTGCGCCGATGCCGTGGACGAACATCTTCAGGGGACGCTTGGCGGTTTCGGCCGGGTCTTTCTGGCGGAGCGAACCGGCGGCGGCGTTGCGCGGATTGGCCAGCGGCGCCTTGCCCGCTTCGATCAGTGCCTCGTTGAATTCCGCGAACTCCTTCGACGGGATGAACACCTCGCCGCGGACTTCCATCTCTGCCGGGAAGTCTCCGCCCTCAAGCTGCTGCGGGATCTCCTTGATGGTGAGCACGTTGTGCGTGATGTCTTCACCGGTCGTTCCGTCGCCGCGGGTGGCGGCGCGGACCAGTTTCCCGTCCCGGTACAGCAGGTTGACGGCCAGGCCGTCGATCTTGAGCTCGGTGAGCCAGGAAGCCTTGGCCGCGCCGTCGCCAAGCTTTTCGATACTGGCTTCCGCCCTGTTCAGCCAGGCCTCCAGCTCATCGATGGAAAAGACGTCTTCCAGGCTGTACATGCGCTGCAGGTGTTCTACGGCCGCGAAAGCGGCGGACACCTCGCCGCCCACCTCCTGGGTGGGTGAATCGTTGGAGACCAGTTCGGGGTGGAGCGCCTCGATTTCCTCAAGGCGGCGGAAGAGAGTATCGAACTCAGCGTCCGATACCAGGGGAGCGTCCTCCTGGTAGTAGGCGAACCGGTACTTCCGGACGAGGTCCGCCAGGTTCTCGTATTCCTCGCGGAGGGAGTCGGAGGGGATGGCGTCCGGGCTGTCGGGGCTGCTGTTCCCGGGGATTGTCTTTTCTGCGGGGCCTGGTCCTGTGCTCACAGACCTATCTTGCCTTACGGGTGCGACACGACGCCGATTAGTGTGCCCGGAGGCGGGTCCTGCCCCACCAGATGAAGGCCGCACCCCCTGCGCCCACCAGGAGCGTGCCGGCTGCGATGGGAAGCAGTTCGGGACCCCCGGCGCCCGGACCGGCGGCCGGGGTTATGCCTGCCAGCTGCGTTGCCTCGGCGGACCGGGTGATGGGCGTATTCCAGTCCGGCGCACCGGAGGCCCCGGCCGAAGCGGAGGGGCCGGCCGATGTGGCGGCGCCGGTGCCAGCGGTGGCGGCTTCTTCGCCGGGCCTTTCCGGTGCTTCCTCTTCGGCTGCGTCCTGCACGGAGGGACCGGCTGCCGGCGCAGTGGCGGCCGGGGATGCCGCCGGTTGTTGGGCCCGGCCGGGTGCTTCTGCTGCCAGGTTCGCTGGCTGCGCCGGGGTTTCGGCCGGGGCCTGCGTGCGGCGTTCGACGTCCGCGGGTTCCGGCTTGCCGCCGCCAAGGAGGGGCAGGCACACAAGGCCGCAATCTTCGGCCGGAGCGTCCGCTCCGGGCGTGGCAGGTGATGGCTCCGGCGAATCGGCAACTGCAGGCCCTGCCAGGAAGAGGAGGGCGATGGCCAGGACCGCTGCTGCCGCGGTGGCCGTCGCAACACGGAGGGCCGGTGAAGTCGGGGTCATTGCTACCTTTCGATGCGCGCAGTCCCCCACCGCGGCTTTTCTGGTGTCCCCGGCAGTCTTCTACAGCCAGAGCCGGGGCCGCAAATCCGCTCAGTGTGCCCGGGGCTGTGGCCGGTGCGACCGCCCGCCTGCTGCCCGGCAGGTGTCAGTGCGCGCGGATGCGGTTCCTGCCCCACCAGGCAAAGGCTCCCCCGCCGGCGCCCACCAGGAGGACACCGGCGGCGACGGCCGGCAGGTTGGCGCCGTCGGACCCCGCCCCCTGCCGGGAGACAGCGGCTGCCTGGGTGGCTTTCGCTGACCGGGTGACGGGCGTGTTCCAGTTTGAGGACGACGACGGCGTGCCGGTTGAGGGGGCCGTTGCGGACGGAGTGGCTGCAGCCTCAGTTTCCGTTGGCCCGGCGGCCGGCTCGGCCGGCTCGGCCGGCATCAGTTCCACGGAGGCAGTGGGGGCCCCCGGATTTGCGGCCGGCGTGGACGGGGCGGCGGGCCGGGGTGCGGCGGGCAGCGAGGGATCGGGCCGGTCAGTTTCCGTGGGATCGTCGTCGGGCTTGGCCGTCTTGGTGGGGCGTGCTTCCGGGGTCCAGGTTCCAGTGGGTTCCTGCGCACATTCCTGTCCACAGCCAGGGGTCGAGGTGGAGGTCTGCGAGCCTGTCGGTTCAGGGGAATCGGCCCATGCGGCGCCCCCAGCGGGCAGTGTTATCGAGAGCGCCAGCACGGCTGCGGCGGCTGTTGCCGAGGCGGCGCGGAGTAGCGGACTGGACGGGGTCATGAATACCTTTCGGTGCGCGCAGTCCCCCGTCTGCGGCTTTCTGGTCTCAAAGCAGTCTTCTACAACACGCCGGAGGGCCGCAAATCCATCGAATGTGAAGCCCCCGGGGTATAGGCCTTGCTAGCCCCTGTTTTCGTCAGGTCCCGCGGAGGCGGCGGGAATGCTCCGGGCGTCCACCACGAGCACCGTAATGTTGTCACTTCCGCCGCTGTCCAGCGCGGCCTCGATGAGGGCATCTACGGCATCCTGTGGATCCTGCACGCTGGCGAGGATCCGCAGAATGCCGTCGTCAGGAAGCTCGCCGGTGAGCCCGTCGGAGCAGACAACCAGACGGTCGCCTTCCTCAACCGGAAGCAGCCAGAAATCCGCCTCGGTTTCGTCGCCGGCACCAAGTGCCCGGGTGACAACGTGGCGGCGGGGATGGGTCCTGGCCTCCTCGGGCGTAATCTCACCGGCATCCACGAGTTCCTGGACCTCGGAGTGGTCAACGGTAATTTGCTGCAGGCGGCCCTGGCAGAGCCGGTACGTCCTGGAATCGCCGATATTCATCACCAGCCAGTACGGTACGCCGAGCTGTTCAACGAGGGCCGCCCCGGTGAGGGTGGTGCCAGCCCTGGAGCCCGTGGCCTGGCGGATGGAGTGGTCGGCAAGGACCAGGTGGTGTTGGAGGACTGCGGCGGTGACGCTCCGCTCGCCCGTGGCCACTTGGGGTATGGCGGCCAGGGCCTGGACGCACAGTGCACTGGCAACCTCGCCGGCCTCGTGGCCGCCCATCCCGTCCGCCACGGCGAAAATAGGGTCCGAAGCGATGTAGGAGTCCTCATTCAACTCCCGGCGGAGTCCCCGGTCTGTCCCCTGGCCGCTGCGCAGGGTGAGCGTCGGCCGGAAAGTGGACGGAACACTGGCGGGCTGCTGATTCATGCCTGTCCTAAGTAGACGTACGGTGTAAGGGATGCTGGATTCCAGGCAGCAATCCCCTGCCCCGCCCCAACATTCGCGATCCTAATCGAGCACCAGCCCCTTGCCCAGCCCGCGGGTGAGGCGCACGGGCCGGATTTCGCCGAAGCCGCGCACGTTCTCCGGCGGCTGGGGAACCATCACGAAACGCTCGTCATGCTCCAGCGCAGAGGCGGTCATGGAGTCCACCAGCACCGTGCCCGGATCGGCCAGCGTGGTCAGGCGCGCGGCGAGGTTGACGGTGGGCCCATAGATGTCCCCAAGCCGGGACAGGATCCGTCCCCAGACCATCGCAACCCGGGCCTCGGGAAGGATTTCATCTTCCGTGAAGGCCTGGGCGAGGGCCAGCGAAATCTCGGCGCCGGCAGCAGGGGTTTCCGCGATGTAGAGGACTTCGTCCCCCACGGTCTTCACCAGCCGGCCGCCGCCCACGGAGATGATCTCGGCGCACTTGTTTTCAAACCGCTGGACCAGCCGCGCCAGCGTTTTCTCGTTCATGCGACGGGACAGGCTGGTGTAGGACACCAGGTCGGCGAAGCCCACGGCGCGGGCCAGCGGCAGCGGCGCGTCATCCTCGTCACCCTCCCGGCCCTCTTCGCTGGCCTGCAGGCCGGCCTCGGCGCGCACGGCGAGCCGCTGCACGCCGGCGTTGAGCTGGCGCCGCCAGGAGTAGACCAACACTTCCTCAAGCGCGTCCACCAGGGTGGGAAGTTCGTTAACCAGGCGTTTACGTGCCACGGCGTCGGTGACGCCCTGTTCGTGGACCATGTCCTCCACGAGGGCCTCGATCTGCCACACCACCATCCGGTCCGTCATCTGGCCGATGGCCCGGGTGACGGAAATGGCGGCTTCCTCGGTGAGCTTTCCGGTGCGGACCAGGTCCACCACGGTGGACAGGGCGGCCTGGTCCCGTTCGGTGAAGGCGACGTCCTCGTCGCCGAAGTTCGGGAAGCCGAGGGCACGCCAAAGCTTGCGTGCGGACAGCAGGGACAGTCCGGCCCCGGCGGCGACTTCACGACGGCGGAGCTTGCGTTCCCCGCCCAGGAGCCGGGCTTCCAGCGCCTTCATGGCCAGCCGCTCCGCGGACATGGTGCCGGTGGCCGGGTTAGGGTCCGTGGCGGGCGGCGGCGCTACGGGGTCGACGCGTTCCTGCTGGTCCTCATCGGTCATCCCGTCCACCTTCTCTCATGTCCCACGGCAAAGCTTCGGCGGGGTAGTGCGTTGCGCCGCCCGGCTGGGCATCACCTTCGTCCGGCAATTCCCCGATGGCATCGAGGATGAATTCCCTGAACCGGACCACCTCCGGCACGTCCTGAAATATGACCACGCCCTGGTACCCGGTTTCCAAGGATATATTCCCTGAGCGCAGGAGGCGTTGCAGCACTGTTTCGTGGACAGTCAGGTTGCGGATCCAGGCCAGGTCCACCTGCTGGTCCCGCCGTTTGAGCCGGCCGTACCTTGCCACCATCCTGCGGCTGGTCAGGGTGTAGCGCGTGCTGTGCCAACGCAGCAGGCGGGGCAGGCAGTAGCCCAGCCACACCCAGGCCACGGCACCGGCGCAGGCAGCCACCAGCCAGGGGGTCCACTGGGGAGTGAGGAAGGGTACATAACGGCTGGCCTCGCCCCGGAGGATCCAGGCGGAGGCGAAGGCGGCAAGCGCGGGTGACACCACAAAAGCGAACGCGGCTCCTGCCAGCTTCCTCGGCTGCGGGCGTGTGGTGACAATCACCTGTTCGCCCGGCGCGAGGTCTTTACGCATAGCCGCCTTGGCCGGCGTCGTCAGGGGACGTCCAGGGGCGCAGGTGCACCACGTCACCGGCGGTCACCACGTGCTCCCGGGAATCCTTATCCACCACCAGCAGCGAGCCGTAGTCGTCCAGCCGCGAGGCATGCCCGATGATCTCGTGGTCGCCGGGCAGCTGCGCCCTGACCTGCTTGCCCAGGGTGGCCATCACGGCTTCCACGCGCTTGTGCAGGGACGGCCCGCCGGCCATCCCCGCCGCGGGATCGCCGTCGGCGTTGCAGAAACTGCGGTACAGGACGGCGAAATGCGACAGGTAGCTTTTCAGGAGCAGCGTCCTGTCGGTGGTGCGGGCACCTTCCAGGGCAACGGAAGTGGCAGTTGGAACGGGCAGCTCGCCCTCACGCAGGGTGACGTTCAGGCCCGTCCCGAGGATGACCGGCGGCACGGTCCCGTCCCCCATGGGGCCAAGCTGGGCCAGGATGCCGGCGATCTTCCGGCCGCGGACCAGGACGTCGTTGGGCCACTTGAGTTCTGCGGGAAGGCCGGCGGTTTCCAGGAGGGTCTCCCGCAGGGCCAGCGCGGCGATCAGCGAGAGCCAGGAATAGCTGTGCGTGGGCAGCGGCCTGCCGTCCGCGTTGACGGGCCGCAGGACCACCGACACGGAGATGGAACTCAGCGGCGGCGCTTCCCAGTGCCGGTCAAGGCGCCCCCTGGCTGCTGTCTGGTATTCCGCGGTCAGGACGGACATATCCGGCCACGCCTGGGGTTCGACAGTGACTGCGCGGAGGAGGTCCGCGTTGGTGGAACCCGTGGAGTCAACCACCTCCATCCGGGGAATCCCGGCGGCGGACAGGAAGCGCTGGTCATCCAGGTCCCAGCGGTTGAGGGGGGTGCCCGGGTTATGCGCGTCATCCATGCCTAAATCCTAGCGAGCCAAACGCGCGGGAGGATCGGCCGCCCAAAGCGGACGCGGCGCGTGCCACGTCCGCTAGACAAACGCGGCTGTTAGAGGAAGATGTCCGGAACCAGCTGGTCCTCGGGCGCGCCGAGGCTGTACGCACTGAAATCACTGACCCCCGCGGCCGCCAGGACCTCTTCATCCGTGTAAAAGTTGCCGCTCGGCACGCCGCCCGCGCCCAGGTTGCTGCCGGTAAGGACAGCATGGGCGGCATCGGCCATAATGGCCGGTCCCCGGGCGGCCCGGACCATCACGTCGCCGTGGGGCATGTTCCGGATGGCGGCTGTGTCTATAAGGGTGCAGGGCCAGAGCGAGTTCACCCTGATCCCGTCGGCCTTCAGCTCTTCGGCAAGCCCCAGGGTGGTGAGGCTCATGCCGTACTTGGCCATGGTGTAGGCCAGGTGTTTGCCCGCCCAGAAGGGGTCGAGGTTCAGGGGCGGCGAAAGGGTGAGGATCTGGCCCTGCCAGGACGCGCGCAGCGCCGGCAGGGCGAGCTTGGAGAGCAGGAACGTGCCGCGGACATTGATGTCCTGCATGAGATCGTACTTCTTCATGTCCACGTCACCGGTCCGCGAAAGGTCGATGGCCGAGGCGTTGTTAATAACGACGTCGATACCACCGAACCGCTCAACCGCGGCCTCAACCGCGCGGGTGACGTCCTCGTCGCGGCGCACGTCACCCACGAGGGGCATGGCCTGGCCGCCGGCTTCCTCCAGTTCCCGGGCCGCTGTGTGGACCGTGCCGGCGAGCTTGGGGTGCGGCTCCCCCGTCTTTGCCATCAGGACGATATTGGCTCCGTCCCTGGCGGCGCGGAGGGCGATGGCCAGGCCGATGCCGCGGCTTCCGCCGGAGATGAGGAGGGTCTGTCCGTGAAGCGAACCGGAAGCGCGGTAGGGGCTTCCGGTGGTCTGCGCAACGTCATTGCTCGAAGTCATCTGCCTACTGTAACCCAGCAAAGTTACCAGCGAGTAACATAGTGGTGCGGCTGGAGGCACGGCAGAAAATTGTAGGTTCCCTACAGCTGCGGGCGCCCAAAGCGTCACTAGACTTGCCTTCAGGGTTCGACCTTTGTGTGGATGCTACTTAAGCTCCGCCCCGGCGTAACCCGCCAGCAACCAGAGCGCCACGAAACACAATCTGCAACAGAGCCGGAGATACCTGATGAGCCACGATCTGACCACGACAGCGGGAAAGATTGCCGATTTCCGCGACCGGCAGGCCCGTGCCGAGCAGCCCTCCGGCCCCGAAGCCATCGAAAAGCAGCACGCACGCGGCAAGAACACGGCCCGCGAACGCATCGGCCTGCTGCTGGACGAGGACTCGTTCGTGGAGTTCGACGCACTGGCAGTGCACCGCTCCACAGCATTCGGCATGGAGAAGAAAAAGCCCCTGGGCGACGGTCTGGTATCGGGCTACGGAACGGTGGATGGCCGCCTCGTGGCCGTATACAGCCAGGATTTCTCCGTCTACGGCGGTTCCCTGAGCCAGGTCAACGGCGAAAAAATCGTCAAGGTGCAGGAGTTCGCCTTGCGGAACGGCTGCCCCGTGGTGGGCATCCTGGACGGCGGCGGCGCCCGCATCCAGGAAGGCGTCGCTTCGCTGGCCATGTTCGCGGATATCTTCCGCAACAACGTCCACGCCTCGGGTGTTGTCCCGCAGATTTCCATGATCATGGGCCCGTCCGCCGGCGGCGCGGCCTACTCCCCCGCCCTCACCGACTACGTAGTGATGGTGGACAAGACCTCGCACATGTTCATCACCGGCCCCGACGTCATTAAGACCGTTACGGGCGAGGACGTGGACATGGAGACCCTGGGCGGCGCCCGCCAGCACAACGCCACCACCGGCACCTCCACCTACCTGGCCCCGGACGAAGGCGATGCGATCGAGTTCGTCCGTGAACTGCTGGACTTCCTGCCCTCCAACAACCTCTCCGAGGCCCCGGTGGCGGATCACCAGCAGGAGCTGGAGATCGACGACGACGACCTCGCCCTGGACACGCTGGTCCCGGATTCGGCCAACCAGCCCTACGACATGCGCGCCGTGGTCGAGCAGATCGTGGATGACGGCCACTTCCTGGAAATGCAGGCCCTCTACGCACCCAACGTCATGATCGGTTACGGCCGCGTGGAAGGCCACACGGTGGGCATCGTAGCCAACCAGCCGCTGCAGTTCGCCGGAACCCTGGACATCGCTGCCTCGGAAAAGGCGGCCCGCTTTGTCCGCCACTGCGACGCCTTCAACATCCCGATCATCACCCTCGTGGACGTGCCGGGCTTCCTCCCCGGCAAGGACCAGGAGTTCCAGGGCATCATCCGGCGCGGCGCCAAACTGCTGTACGCCTATGCCGAGGCCACCGTTCCCAAGCTCACCGTCATCACCCGCAAGGCCTACGGCGGCGCCTACATCGTGATGGGCTCCAAGAAGCTCGGCGCCGACCTGAACCTTGCCTGGCCTACCGCCCAGATCGGTGTCATGGGCGCGCAGGGCGCCGTCAATATCCTTTACCGCCGCGACCTCGCCGCGGTTGCGGAGGCCGGCGGAGACGTCGAGGCGCGGCGCGCCGAGGTCATCCGGCAGTACGAGGAGGAACTCCTCAATCCCTACCAGGCGGCCGAGCTCGGCTACGTCGACGCCGTCATCGCACCCTCCGATACGCGGGTGCAGATTATTAGGGGGCTCCGCGCGCTGCGTGACAAACGCGCCAGCCTCCCCGCCAAGAAGCATGGGAACATCCCGCTGTGAGCATCGAAGAGCAGCCGTTGGCTGAGCCTGGGCCCACCGCCGCCGGGTTCCCTGACCGAGCCCGCGAGGTTAGGGAGCGGCTGGGGAGGGAAACCCCTGAAACTGCCGCGCCCCTGTTCTCGGTGGTCAAGGGGCAGCCTGACGCCGAGGAACTGGCGGCTCTGACCGCCGTCGTACTCTCCCTGGGCGGTTCGGCACCTGCTCCGGCGCGCACGCCCACCGTCCGCCACTGGGTGCGGCGGCAGCAGCTGCGGCTCGCCCCCACACCGGGACCTGGCGCCTGGAAGCGCAGCCGGGGCTGACCGGCCCACCGCAAAGCCACGCGGGTGCTTTGCTTACCTCCGGACCCCCGTTAGTCTCGGGAGGTGACTACCGAGACCGCTCCTGCTGCCCGCCCTCACACCCGCATTGACGCCGTGGCGGACGCATACACCGACACGCTCGTCAGCCTGAACCCGTCGCTGGCCACCACGCTGGGCGTGCCGGGACACGAGACCGAATTTCAGGACTTCTCCCCCGCAGGCATCGCGGGGTTCGCCGAGGCCGCGCGGAAGGCCCTGTCCGACCTGGAAGGCCTGGAGCCCCAGGACGAGGTGGACACCGTCACGCTGGATGCCATGCAGGAGCGGCTCGGCCTGCAGCTGCTGATCCACGCCTCCGGCTGGGACTACGCCGACCTCAACAACATCGCCTCGCCCGCACAGGACATCCGGTCGATTTTCGACCTGATGCCCACGGCCACCGAACAGGACTGGGCGAACATCGCCGGCCGCGCGCACAACGTGCCCGGCGCCATCGCCGGCTACGTCGAATCCCTGCGGTCCGCCCGCGACGCCGGCCGGGTCGCCGCCGCCCGCCAGGTGAAGATCGTCATTGACCAGGCCACCAGGTACGCGGCTGCTGACGGCTTCTTCGCCAAGCTTGCCGCCGGTGCTGCCACGGCCGTAGGGCCGCTGGGGGTGGACGTGCAGCAAAAGCTCGACGCCGGTTCGGTCGCCGCCCGCGGTGCCTACACCCGGCTCGCCGAATTCCTTCGCGACGAACTGCTTCCTGCCGCCCCGGAAAAAGACGCCGTGGGCCGGGCACGCTACGCCCTCGCCTCCCGTGCTTTCCTCGGCGCCGTCGTGGACCTGGACGAAACGTACGCCTGGGGCGTGCAGGAGCTGGACCGCATCATCGCCGAGCAGGAGGAAGTGGCCGCCGCCATCAAGCCGGGTGCGGGCATTGCCGAGGCCAAGGAGATCCTCAACAGCGACCCTGCCCGCCGGCTCAAAGGCACCGAGGCGCTGCGGGAATGGATGCAGGAACTCTCGGACAAGGCCGTGACCGAACTCGCCGGCGTGCACTTCGACATTCCGGACGTCATGAAGAAGCTGGAGTGCCTGATCGCACCCACGGACGAGGGTGGCATCTACTACACCGGCCCTTCCGATGACTTCAGCAGGCCCGGCCGGATGTGGTGGTCCGTGCCGGCCGGCGAGGACTCCTTCACCACCTGGGCGGAAACCACCACCGTCTACCACGAAGGCGTCCCGGGCCACCACCTCCAGGTGGCCACTGCCACCTACCGGCGTGAACTGCTGAACAAATGGCGCCGCAACATCTGCTGGACCTCGGGCCATGGCGAAGGATGGGCCCTGTATGCGGAACGACTGATGCAGGAACTGGGCTACCTCAACGACCCCGGCGACCACATGGGCATGCTGGACATGCAGCGGATGCGCGCGGCGCGCGTGGTGTTCGACATCGGCGTCCACCTGGAACTGGCCGTGCCCCCGCGCTGGGGCTCGGGGACCTGGACACCGGAAAAGGGGTACGGATTCCTGAAGCAGAACCTGGCCATCAGCGAGGGACAGCTCGACTTCGAGTTCGCACGGTACCTCGGCTGGCCGGGCCAGGCGCCCTCCTACAAGGTGGGGCAGCGGCTTTGGGAACAGATCCGTGCCGAACTCGAGGCCCGGCCCGGATTCAACCTCAAGGACTTCCACACCCGCGCCCTCAACGTCGGTTCGGTCGGGCTGGACACCCTGCGGCGGGCCCTGCTCGGGAGACATTAAGCACACCCCGGCCGGGAATAAGTAACAAAGGGCGGTGAATTCGCCGGCTTTCCGCGGAACCCGATACGTCAGAGCAAAAGAAGGCGCGTAATATTTCTCAACATGCTTTCGGCGTGATATGCGGAGTGGTCCTAGCGTAATCGGGTGAGCACATCGACCCGCCCCTCAGATACCGCAGGAAAGACCGGCTTCCAGCTCCCCAAGTGGGCTGGTTCATTCGGCTTCCAGATCATCGCCGCCCTCATCGTCGGTCTCGGACTCGGCCTGCTGGCCAAGTACACCGGCAGCACCAAGGCTGCTCCCAACGGTCTCGGGGCCACCCTGCAGACCATCGGTTCGAGCTACGTCTCCCTGCTGCAGACCGCCGTCGTTCCCCTGATCTTCACCGCAGTTGTCAGCTCCATCTCCAACCTGCGCCAGGTGTCCAACGCTGCGAAGCTCGCCTGGAACACCCTGCTCTGGTTCGCCATCACCTCGTTGATTGCCGTGCTGATCGGCATCGGCCTGGGCGTGCTCCTGCAGCCCGGCGCCAACACCGGGATCACCGAGGAGGCGAAGTACTCCGGCAAGTCAGGTGACTGGTGGTCCTTCCTCATCGGGCTGTTCCCCAAGAACTTCCTGGGCCTGGGTGCCACCTCCACGGTGGCTGAATCCGGCGCCGTCACCACATCCGTAAGCTTCAACGTCCTGCAGATCCTGGTGATCGCCATCGCCGTCGGCGTGGCCGCGCTGAAGGTGGGCAAGGCGGCAGAACCCTTCCTGAACCTGAACGCCTCGGCCCTGGCCGTCATCCAGAAGGTGCTGTGGTGGATCATCCGCATCGCTCCCCTGGGCACCGTCGGGCTCATCGGCAACGCCGTGGCCGTTTACGGCTGGGACACCATCGGCTCGCTGGGCAAGTTCACGGCGGCCATCTACCTGGGCCTGGCCCTGGTGCTCTTCGTGGTGTACCCCGTCCTGGTCCGCACCCACGGGCTCTCCATCAAGCAGTACTTCTCGGGTGTCTGGCCGGCAGTCCAGCTCGCATTCGTGTCCCGCTCCTCGGTGGGCACCCTGCCGCTCACGCAGCGGGTCACCGAACGCAGCCTGGGCGTTCCCCGCGGCTACGCCTCCTTCGCCGTGCCGCTGGGCGCCACCACCAAGATGGACGGCTGCGCAGCCATCTACCCGGCCATCGCCGCCATCTTCGTGGCACAGTTCTTCGGCATCCAGCTCGACTTCAGCCAGTACCTGCTGATCGCCCTGGTTTCCGTCCTGGGCTCGGCGGCCACCGCGGGAACCACCGGTGCCGTGGTGATGCTGACGCTGACCCTTTCCACGCTGGGACTGCCGCTGGCCGGCGTCGGCCTCCTGCTGGCCATCGACCCCATCCTTGACATGGGCCGCACCGCGGTGAACGTGGCAGGCCAGGCGCTGGTCCCCACCATCGTGGCCAAGCGCCAGGGCATCCTGGACGAGTCGCTGTACAACGCGCCGCGCAACGGCACCCCGTTCGTTGATGACAGTGACGCCGCTGCCGCACCGTCCGCCGGCACCCCGTCTGACGGAACCAGCACGGACACCGCACCGCGCGAACTGCAGGATGCGAAGGCCTAAGCCGCGCCGAGCGTGATCGGAGGAAGTCCCCGGGAAGAACATCCCGGGGACTTCGTTTTGTTATGCCCTGATTCTGTGTGCCCCGTTTCGGACAGTGCCTGCCGCCGCCGATCCAGGTTCTGTGAAGGCTGTCAGCAACCTATATTCCTGCTGTGAGAATAGTTGCCCGGAGTGCAAAGTTGCACGTAGTGTAAGAACGTGACTGCTGCCTCTCCTGCCCCCGCTGACCCGGCCGCGCCTCCCTCCCGGCGCGAGCTCAACAAGGCCGCCACCCGCCAGGCGATCACCGACGCCGCGCTTGGCCTTCTGCGGACCAACGGTCCCGGCAATTTCACGGCCGAAGACATTGCTGAGGCCGCCGGGATCTCGCGGCGCACGTTCTTCAACTACTTCAGCAGCACGGACGCCGCCCTGGCCTCCATCACGCATGCTTTCCTGGACAACGCCATCCAGCAACTGAGGCTCCGGCCCGCGGACGAACCTGTCCTGGATTCAGCCCAGGCCGCGCTGATGGCCCTCGCGGATCCGGAAGCCATCGCACCCCTTGCCGAGCTGTTCACGCTGACCCAACAGAGCCCGCTCATGTCGCATACCGAGCTTGAAGCCTGGGACCACTGCAGGGCACAGGTCTTCGCCATCGCCCGCGAGCGGGTGGCGGGCCGGCGCGGCGGGCAGGACGACCTGTACATCCACGCCCTCGCGGGTTCCGTCATCTCCTGCGGCAAGGCGGCCCTGGAAGTCTGGTTCGGCCGCCGCGGCCCGGACCTCTCCCCCGCCTCCCTCGCAGAGCTGCGCCAGCTGCTCATTGACGCCATGGCCCTGCTGGGCGCCGGCTTCAACGCTTCCCCGCCCCCAACCGGTGCCCCCCGCGCCGTGGCAGCGCAGGAAACCAAACCTTCCCCGTCAGACTCCCGTTCCTCCTGATCAGATCGGTTCCCTCATGGCACTGTTCCTTTACCGCCTTGGCAAGTTCTCCTACCGCCGGCGCTGGCTGGTCATCGCACTGTGGGTGGCCGCCCTGGTGGCTGTCGGTGGTTCCGCGGCGGCCTTCCACGGCACCCTTTCCAACAACTTCCAGATCCCGGGCACCGAAACCCAGCGGATCGCGGACAAGCTGAAAGAGGACCTGCCCTCGGCCTCCGGCGGCACCGCCACCATTGTTTTCGAAGCCCCGGAGGGCGGCTTCACGGACGAGGGCCGGGCCGCCGTCACCGGCGCGCTGCAGAAGCTCGAGACCCTGCCGGACGTCCGCGGGACCGTGGACCCCTTCGCCACCCAATGTTCGGATAGCCGGTCCCACGCGGGATCCGGCCTACACCAGGAGCCCCGGCCTTGATCAGTTTCCTCCGCGGAACCGTAGCGCACGTAGGCCTGT
>NZ_JBNHFD010000074.1:0-19684 GCF_059089865.1 Arthrobacter sp. Y3221157 | reverse complement strand
GGGTGCTGGCCCGGCTGGCGGCGGCCGTGCCGCCTGTCCCGGGTGCCCATCCCTCCACGTGGTGGGGACTCGCGCCGCTGACGTCCGAGGCAGCCGTGGTTCCGCCCGGCGGTACCGTGTCCGTGTCGCCGTCGAAGGTCGAGACGGTCCAGAAGTCGCCCCTTGACTGGTTCGTGCAGGCGGCCGGGGGCGAGGCGGCCACAGACTTTGCCCGCAGCCTGGGAACATTGGTGCACGCCATTGCGCAGGAACTGCCGGACGCGTCGGGCGGGGAGTACCTCGCGGAGCTGGTCCGCCGTTGGCCCACCCTGGGCATGAAGGACAACTGGGAGGGCCGGCTTGATTTCCAACGGGCGGAGTCAATGGTGCGTAAGCTCGCCCAGTACATCCTGGTGATGAGGAGCGAGGGCCGCACCCTCGTTGGCGTGGAGCAGGATTTTGAGGTGCCCCTTGGCGAGGTGGCAGTGGACGATCTGGCCCCGCGTAAGGCCATACTTCGCGGCCAGGTGGACAGGCTGGAGATCGACGGCGAAGGCAGGCTGGTCATCGTGGACCTGAAGACGGGAAAACGGCAGCCCGGAAAGGCTGAACTGTCCCGGCACCCCCAGCTCGGTGCCTACCAGGCAGCAGTCCTCGCGGGAGGATTTGCCGAGGCAACAGGCAGGGAGGGCGGTACACTGCCCGGCGGGGCTGTTCTTACCCAACTCGGAACAAGCGCCAAGAACCCTGCCGTCCAGCAGCAGGAGGCACTCGACCCGCAGGAGAATTGGGCCCTCGACATGGTGAAGGATGCAGCGAAAGTGATGGGCGGCAAGGAATTCGAAGCCCGGCATGATCCGGCAAAGGGGAGCCACGGAGGCCATGGCTGCAAGCTGCCCGAGGTATGCCCGCTCTGCGTGCGTGGAAGGCAAGTGACGGAATGAGCCATAACCTCGACGTGCTGCCCGGCCGGCAGGGTGCTGAGCCGGATGCCGGGCCATCAGCGGCGGCCGCAGCAGCTCCCCAGCCACCGGGGGCACGGTTCACCCCCGAGGAGTTGTCGGTGCTCCTGGGTGAAAAGAACATGCCCACAGCCGAACAATCCGCCATCATCTCCTCGCCGCTCACGCCGCGGCTGGTCATCGCCGGTGCCGGCTCCGGCAAGACGGCCACCATGGCGGACCGTGTGGTGTGGCTCGTGGCCAACGGCTGGGTGCGGCCGGAGGAAGTCCTCGGCGTGACGTTCACCAGGAAGGCCGCGGGGGAACTGGCATCGAGGATCCGCGCCAAACTGGTGGCTCTCCAACGGCTGGTTGCCGGCGATACGGCGCACCAGGTCTTTCCGGAAGGCCTGCTCAGCAGTGATGCCCTGGAACCTAAAGTGTCCACTTACCACTCCTTCGCCAGCGGGATCGTTTCGGACTACGGGCTGCGGTTGGGCGTGGAACGGGATGTGGTCCTGCTGGGCGGGGCGCAGGCGTGGCAGCTGGCCAGCGAAGTGGTGGAAGCCTACGACGGCGAGTACGCCCACTTCCGTGCCGCCAAGTCCACCCTGGTGAAGGCGGTCATCCAACTCGCCGGAGAATGTGCCGAACACCTTCAGGAACCGGAAGACGTTGAGGCCTGGCTCATGGCCCGGCTCTCAGACTTCGAATCGCTTCCCTACCTGGCCGACAAAAAGAAGAACGCTCCGCAGGCCGTTGCAGAGCTGGCCGCCATGCTTCGCACCCGCGCCAGCGTTGCTGACATGGTGGGCAGGTATGCCGAGGCAAAGCGGGCACGCGGCGCCCTCGATTTCGGCGACCTGGTGGCGCTCGCAGCCAAGGTGGCCCGGGACGTTCCGATGGCCGCCCAGATGGAACGCCAACGGTACAAAGTTGTCCTGCTCGATGAGTTCCAGGACACCTCGCATGCCCAACTCGTCCTGTTCTCGCGGCTCTTCGGCGGCGGGCACGCCGTCACGGCCGTCGGAGACCCGAACCAGTCCATTTACGGTTTCCGCGGGGCCTCGGCCGGCCAGCTGTTCCATTTCGTCCGGGAGTTTCCTGTCCGCCAGGAATCTGTGGACGGGCAGGCAGGCTGGGCGCCTGCACCCACGTCCTACCTGACCACCGCATGGCGGAACGGACGATTCATCCTGGCGGCGGCGAACGTGATGTCGGAAGCGCTGGTCAAAGCCGAAGCGCAGCGTGGGCCGGCAGGTGGCAAGGGAACGCAGAACGCGCATGTGCCTCCGTTGCAGCCCAGTCCCCATGCTGCCCAGGGCTCCGTGGTGCTTGGCCGCTTCGGCAGTGACGTGGAGGAAGCTGCGGCACTTGCCGAAGATGTCCTGAAATACCGGGTAACAGACTTCGAACTGAAGCCCGACGGAACCCCCGTGCCGCCGGCCATCGCCGTCCTGTGCCGGCGGCGGGCGCAGATGGAAGTTGTCCGCCGCCAGCTTGAAGCCAGGAGCATCCCCTACGAGATCGTGGGCCTTGGCGGGCTCCTGGACACACCCGAGGTGGTGGACCTCGTGGCCACCCTCCGGGTACTGGCGGACCCGGGCCGGTCGGACGCGCTCATGCGGCTGCTCGCCGGAGCGAGGTGGCGGATAGGACCGGCGGACCTGATGGCCCTGCGGGACTGGTCCAGCCACCTGGCCCGCCGCCGCGGGCAGGCCGCGGAGCGGTCCGACGACGATTCCCCCGACGAGGATCCCACCGTTCTCGAGGGTGACCTGACAGATGGTGCCAGCCTCGTGGAAGCCCTTGACTGGCTGCCACGCGAAGGATGGACTTCCTCCAGCGGCAGGTGCCTGAGCACCGGGGCCCGCAGCCGCCTCCTGCAGCTTTCGGCCGAGCTGCGGCAGCTCCGCGGCTACCTCGGGGACGACCTCACCACACTCCTGGGGGAAGTGGAACGGGCCATGCTACTGGATATCGAAGTTGCGGCACGCCCAGGGGTCAGCATCCACCAGGCGCGCCACAACCTGGACGCCTTCCAGGACGCCGCTGCGGGATTTCTTCGGACCTCCCAGCGGGTGGACATCCTCGCCTTCCTTGCCTGGCTCGAAGCTGCAGCCGCGGAGGAAAACGGGCTCGAAGCTCCGCCCGGCGATGTCAACAGGGAAGCCGTCCAGCTTCTGACCGTCCACGCGTCCAAAGGCCTGGAGTGGGACGTCGTCTTTGTGCCCGGGTTGAACGCCGGGGCTTTTCCCAGCGACAAGGACTCCCGCTGGAGCAGCGGGAGTGCGGCCCTGCCGTGGCCCCTGCGGGGCGACCGTGCAGATCTGCCGCAGTGGGACCTGGACCAGCCGGACCAGAAGGGCTGGCTGGATGCGGAGAAGGACTTCAAGGCGGCCGTGCAGGCGCACGGGGAATCGGAGGAACGACGCCTGGCTTACGTTGCCTACACCCGGGCGAAGCACGTCCTGTGGGTCTCCAGTGCAGCATGGGTGGGATCGCGCGCGGCCAGGGCGGAAATGTCACCGTTCCTGGCCGAACTGGATGTCCTCGTGAAGTCCGATGGGCAGCCGGCCCGGGCCTCGGTCCATCCGCTGTCCCTGGCGGAAGACGCCCTGCCCGAAAGCAGCCCACTGTCTACTGAAACCGAAGTGGCAGGATGGCCCTACGATCCCCTTGAAGGCCCGGTGGATCCCCGGACAGGGGAGCGGCTCCGGCTGGCAGGGGGCCGTAGGGAGGCCATGGACAGGGCTGCTGCCCTTGTTCTGGCCGAAATCGAGGCCGCCGGGAACCACCAGCATGAGTCCGGACCATTGGACGCTGAAGGCGGCCCGGCAGGCATCACCGGCCCGGCAGGCATCACCGGCCTGGCTGGACCAGCGGCCGGGTGGGCACGGGAAGCCGCGCTGCTGCTGGAGCGCCGGGCCAAACGGTCCTACGGCCAGGATGTTCACCTGCCAAGCCATATCTCCGCATCCATGCTGGTGGACCTGGGAAACGACCCGTCGGACGTGCTCGCCAGGCTCCGCCGGCCGGTTCCGCGTGAACCCGGAATGTCGGCACGCAAAGGAACGGCATTCCATGCCTGGGTGGAGGAATACTTTGGGGCTGCCGGAATGCTCGATCTAGGTGAGGCTCCCGGTTCTGACGACCATATCGACGCTGCCTACGACCTCGACTCCATGGTGGCGACGTTCCGCGCCTCACCCTGGGCCGAGCGTTCGCCGGCCTTCGTTGAGGTCCCCGTTGAAACCCGGGTGGGCGAGGTGGTTGTGCGCGGCCGGATCGACGCGGTATTCCGGGACGCGGACGGGTCCTGGGACCTGGTGGACTGGAAGACCGGCCGGCGTCCGTCCGGTGCCCAGTTGCGGGCACGGTCGGTGCAGCTGGCCGTATACCGGCTGGCGTGGGCACGCCTGAAGAACGTTCCGCTGGACGAAGTGCGGGCAGCGTTCTTCTATGTGGCCGATAACGAGGTGGTACGGCCCCACGACCTCGGAACTGCCGAGGAGCTGGAGGCCATCGTCAGCGCAGCCCTGGATTCCCGGTGACCGCACGGGTCGGGCGGATCCGGGGTAGCGCTTCCGGTTAGGACTGCCGGGCGTTGATGATCGGCAGGGCGGCGGTGGACGTATCGTCGGCCCCGTCCTGGGAGTGCTGTTTGCCGCCAGCCGCCTGCTCCGGCTCGGCGGGGATGGGTGTCACATGAACCGCCGGCTGTGCCGGGACGGGAACAACCTCCACCGCCGGCTGTGCCGGGACGGGAAGAACTCCTACCGTCGGCTGTGCCGGGACGGGAATGACCGTAACGGCCGACCCGCCCGCTCCGGGCCCGCCGTCGGACGTTGCTGCGCCGGGCACGGTGACGGCGGCGGGCACGGTGACGGCGGCGGGCTGCGGCTCAACACTGATGGGTTGGCCGCCGTGCTCAGCGATGTCGTTGGCAAGTGTCTCCAGCATGCCCTCCGCCTCCGCCACCATTGCCGGATCGCCCGCAGCAATTCCCTTGACCAGGTACTGGGCCAGGGCGAATTCGGCCGAAAGGGCGGCCCTGCGCAGCAGGTGATTGTCCGGGGTGTCGCGCCGGCTGGCCGTGTAGCGGGCCAGGACAGCATCCACGAAGTCCTGCTCGTTGGATGCCACGAGCCAGGCGAAGTCGTCAGCCGGGTCGCCAATCCGAAGGTCGGTCCATCCGGTTACGGCCGTGACGCGCTGGCCTTCGACCAGGATGTTGTCCTCGTGCAGGTCGCCGTGCACCACACAGGGATTGAAGCGCCACAGCGATACATCCTCCATGGCGTGCTCCCACCGCAGCAGGAGCGCCGGCGGAATCTTCCCGGTGGTGGCTGCCTGGTCCAGTTCATTCAGCCTGCGCTGGCGGAACTCGTTGGGAGTGTAGCTGGGCAGGTCGGCGTTGCTGACCAGTGCCCGGGGCAGGTCGTGGATGGCTGCCAGCGCCGCGCCGATTTCGCGGGCCAGGGCTTCAGGGCCCGCGGTCAGCTCCTCAACGCTGCGGGTACTTCCGGCCAGGTGTGAGTAGACAAATGTGCTCAGGGTGCCCAACCGGACGCTGCCGGCCACCGTGGGCATCAGGAACGGAAGTTCGGCCCGGATTCCCGGCGCGAAGGCCCGCAACACCAGGAACTCGGTCTCCAGCCGGGCGCTGGCCTCCGCGTGCCGGGGAGACCTGACGCGCCAGCGTTTGCCCTCCGAATCCAAGAGCAGGGCCGAATCGAAGTCTGCGGGATCATCCGGGGCAGAGCTAACGGCCGTTGGGGTCAGTCCGGGGACTGCCGCGGTTGCAACGGCTGCCAGTTCAATCGGTTTTCTTCTCACCGTTCCACGGTAGATTGCCCACCGTCCAAGTCACCGGTCTGCGGGCGGCGAGTCTTCAGATCGGTGCAAATGGGGGGGTACCCGCGCGGGGCGGAGGACCATGCCGGAAATGCGGTTTGTCGGCCCATGTCAGTACGGTGGATGCATGAGCCACGCGGAGTCTGTCACACCGGTCCATCAGGGAGCGCCTGCGCTGCTGCCGGCCAACCACCTCCGGGACACCCTGCTTCCCGTCCGGCCCGCGCTGGTGGACAGGGGATCGACCGTTCGGACCAGGCCGGGGATGGTGGACGAGCTCCTCGCCGCGCCAGGCACGCTGGCAGTCGTCCTGTCCGGGCGGCAGGGACTGGTGCAGGACGGAAACCTGTTTATGACCGGCGCCAAAGGCCTGCTGGAGGGCCTGTCAGCGGTTTCCGCCACGCCGGAACTGGTGATCTACCTCGGCGCTGCCCTGCCGGGCTCCGGCCTTCCAGCCGGCACCGAACTGCTGCTTTTCGTCCTGTCCGAGCCGCTGAAGCCGGGGACTGCGGGCATTCCGGGCGATGCCGTCTGGGCAGGATTCCGGGACGTGGCTGCAGGCCTGACGGAAACCGGCACTGCCTTGTTCGTTGAGGCAAGCGCCATCGCCAACTGGCATGGAGGGCACACCCACTGTCCACGGTGCGGAACCCCCACCCTGGTGGAGGCCGGCGGCTGGATGCGCCGCTGCCCGGCCGATTCGTCCGAGCACTATCCGCGGACTGACCCCGCCATCATCGTCACGGTTGTGGGGCCCGACGGCCGGCTGCTTCTGGGCGGCGGGGGCCCGGTGGACGCGAAGAACTTCTCCACCCTCGCGGGGTTCGTTGAACCCGGCGAATCACTGGAACAGGCAGTGGTGCGGGAAGTGCTTGAGGAAGTGGGAGTGCGTGTCACTGCCTGCCAGTATCTCGGTTCGCAGTCGTGGCCTTTCCCGGCCTCCCTTATGCTTGGATTTACCGCCGTCACCGAAGATGCCGAGGCAACGCCC
Organism: Arthrobacter sp. Y3221157; assembly: GCF_059089865.1. Classification (NCBI taxonomy): domain Bacteria; kingdom Bacillati; phylum Actinomycetota; class Actinomycetes; order Micrococcales; family Micrococcaceae; genus Arthrobacter; species Arthrobacter sp. Y3221157. The sequence continues at coordinate 12,916 of NZ_JBNHFD010000074.1, read as the reverse complement.
GACGGCGTGGAGGTCACCAGGGCGCGCTGGTTCAGCCGGGAGGATCTGCAGGAAGCTGTTCTCAGGGGTGATATCACCATTTCCAGCAGGCTCTCCATTGCACGGGCGCTCATTGAGCATTGGTACGGCGGGCGGATCGAGGACCGCGCCGGCGCCTGATCCCTTATCCACCAGACTCCAAGCACGCGGTAGTCGAGACACAAAGCAGCAGAAGTGACTACAGAAATTTTTGACGGGGCGGCATCGCTTGAGGACCGGATCCTTGGCGGGCTGGACGCCGAACAGCGCGAGGTTGCGAGCACCCTCAACGGACCCCTGTGCGTGCTCGCCGGCGCGGGGACGGGAAAGACCCGGGCCATCACCCACCGCATCGCCTATGGCGTCCACTCGGGCGTGTACACTCCGCAGCGGCTGCTGGCCGTCACCTTCACTGCCCGGGCCGCTGCCGAGATGCGCAGCAGGCTACGGGACCTTGGCGCAGGCAACGTCCAGGCCCGCACGTTCCACGCCGCGGCCCTGCGCCAGCTCCAGTTTTTCTGGCCGCAGGCCGTGGGCGGTTCGCTTCCCAACCTTCTGGACCACAAGGCGCAAATGCTGGCAGAGGCGGCCCGGCGTTTAAGGCTGAGCACGGACCGGGCCTCCATCCGCGACCTGGCATCGGAGATCGAATGGGCCAAAGTGTCCATGCTGACTCCCGCCAACTACCTCGAGAACGCCCAGGGGAGGGGCACGCCGGGCGGCTTCGACCTGACGGCTGTCGCCCGGGTGTTCCAGGCCTACGAGGACGTCAAAACAGACCGCAACGTCATTGATTTCGAGGACGTCCTGCTGATCACGGTCGGGATCCTGCAGGAAGATGAACGGGTTGCCGCCACCGTCCGGGAGCAGTACCGGCATTTCGTGGTGGACGAGTACCAGGACGTGTCGCCGCTGCAGCAGCGGCTCCTGGACCTGTGGCTGGGCGGGCGCGACGAACTGTGCGTCGTGGGCGATGCCAGCCAGACCATCTACTCCTTCACGGGCGCATCGCCCCGGCATCTCCTGGACTTCAAGGCCCGCTATCCCCAGGCCAACGTGGTCAAACTGATCAGGGACTACCGCTCCACGCCGCAGGTGGTGAAACTCGCCAACGACCTCCTGGCGGCCCGGCGCAGCGGAGGACCGGCAGCGGATGTCGCGTGGGCTGCGCCCCTGCAGCTTGTGGCGCAACGGCCGGCAGGCCCCGTGCCCACGTTCACGGAATGTGCCGACGACGAAGCCGAGGCCGCAACGGTGGCCCAGAAGATCAAGGCCCTCCTCGACGCCGGCACACCGGCCAGCGAGGTGGCCATCCTGTTCCGGACCAATGGGCAGTCCGAGGCCTACGAGCAGGCGTTGGCCGCTGCCGGCGTCGGCTACCAGCTCCGCGGCGGCGAGCGGTTCTTCGCGCGCAAGGAAGTCCGTGACGCCATCCTCCAGCTTCGGGCCGCAACCAGGGCCGCCAGCGAGGCCGATGCGCCGGAGCCGTTGGGGCAGCTGGTCCGGGACATCGTTGCCTCCCTCGGCTACACAGACTCCGCACCACACAGCGGCGGCGCGCTGCGGGAGCGCTGGGAATCGTTGGCGGCGCTCGTGGCGCTGGCCGACGAACTCGTCCAGAACCGGGGACCGCAGTTTGGCCTGGTTGACTTCGTCAACGAACTTCAGGAACGCTCATTGGCCCAGCACGCGCCCACGGTCCAGGGGGTGACGCTGGCATCCCTGCACGCCGCCAAAGGCCTGGAATGGGATGCCGTGTTCCTCGTGGGGCTCAGCGAAGGCCTGATGCCCATCTCCTTCGCCGACTCGCCGGAATCCGTGGACGAGGAACGCCGGCTCCTTTATGTCGGAATCACCCGGGCTCGTGAACACCTCGCGCTGTCCTGGAGCACCGCTCGGACGCCCGGTGGCCGCGCCAACCGCAAGCCGTCCCGGTTCCTCGACGGGCTCCGGCCCGCGTCAGTGGCGAGCTCAAATGCGCGCGGCAAGGGCGTGGCCCCGCGCCGGAAGGCAGCCGCCCCCGCAGTCTGCAGGGTGTGCGGGAGCATGCTCGCCACCGGCGCCGAGCGCAAGGTGGGACGCTGCAACGCCTGCCCGCCGGGTTACGAGGAACAGACCTTTGACGCACTTCGGAACTGGCGCCGGGAAGTGGCAGTGTCCACGGACGTCCCGGCCTTCGTGGTCTTCACCGACGCAACACTGACAGCCATCGCCGAGGCCCGGCCGGCCTCGCTGGAAGAACTCGCCGGCCTTGCCGGGGTGGGCCCTTCGAAGCTGGAGAAGTACGGGGAAGCCGTGCTCCGGGTCCTGGCCGAAAGTACGGCACTGTGAGTCCCGGAGCGGCGGTGGGCGCCGGAGCCGCTGCGGGGAGCCGGCGGACAGTTGCTCCGCTGACCACCGCGGACGGTGCACCGGTGGAAGTGCGCCGTTCTGCCCGCCGTACCCGGACAGTGGCGGCTTTCTGGGAGAACGGGACAGCCGTCGTTGCCATTCCGGCCCGTTTCACCGCAGCCCAGGAGTCCGAGTGGGTCCGGCGCATGCTGGCCAAGCTACAGCGGCAGGGGGAACGCCGCGCGACCTCCGGCCGGAAGCGTCCCGCTTCGGACGCCGCCCTTGCCGCCCACGCCACCCACCTCTCGGGACGGTACCTCGGCGGGCGTGCCGTCCCAACGTCCGTGCGCTGGGTCAGCAACCAGAACTCGCGCTGGGGATCAGCCACCCCCGCTGACGGAACCATCCGGCTCTCGGACAAACTCCGTCCGATGCCGCAGTGGGTCATCGACTATGTCCTGCTCCACGAACTTGCCCATCTGCTGGTGGCCGGGCACAACGCAGCTTTCTGGAAGCTGCTCGACGCGTACCCGGAAACCCAGCGCGCCAAGGCATTCCTGGAAGGTGTTTCCTTTGCCACCGCGCGCGGCCTGGCTGCAGCAGGGGACGGTGGGGCACTTGGCGGCAGCGGCAGCCAGGAGTTCGAAGGCTGGCCGGAGCTGGATGGCTGGCCGGGGGACGCGGACTAGCAGCGGCCCACCCGGCCACGGGAGGACTCAGCCTTTCGGCTGGGCGTCGCCTCCGTCGTCGTCCTTCTCTTCTCCCTCGCGGGCTGCTTCTCCCTTGCCGGCGTCCGGCGCCGGGGTGTCGAAACCACCATTGAGCAGTTTCTGCAGGGCATCGTCCACTTCACTGTCGCTGGCTTCGGCAAGCTTGCGCCGGCTGCTGAAGCCCTTGGGATCGTCCAGGTCCTCGGCGGTGGGGAGCAGGTCCGGGTGGTGCCAGATGGCGTCGCGCCCTTCGATGCCGCGCTCTTCCTTCAAGGTGGCCCACAGGGTGGCGGCGTCACGCAGCCGCCGGGGCCGCAGTTCCAGTCCCACCAGCGAGGCGAAGGCATGCTCGGCCGGACCGCCGGTGGCGCGGCGGCGGCGGACGGTTTCCCGCAGTGCCGAGGCCGAAGGCAACATCTTCTCGGTCGCCGCGGCGGTCAGTTCATCCACCCACCCCTCCACGAGGGCGAGGGCCGTTTCCAGCTTCTCGAGGGCCTGCTCCTGGGCCGGGGTGCGCTGGGGCATGAAGACGCCCTGGGACAGGGCCTCCTGGATGCCTTCCGGGTTGCTGGGATCAAGGTCCCGTGCCAGTTCTTCGATGCGGGACGTGTCGATGTGGATGCCCCGGGCGTACGCCTCGATGGCGCCCAGCAGGTGGCCCCGCAGCCAGGGAACCTGGACGAAGAGGCGGGCATGGGCGGCCTCGCGCACGGCGAGGAAGAGCCGGATGTCATTCTCGGGCAGGGAAAGGCCCTCACCGAAGGCGGCAACATTCGCGGGCAGGAGCGCCATCTCGAGGTCGGCCAGGGGCACGCCGATATCGGTGGAGCTGACCACGTCCGCGGAGAGGGCGCCGATTGCCTGGCCGAGCTGCATGCCGAAGATGGCGCCCCCCATGTTCTGGAGCATGGAGGAGGCGCCGCCCATCATGGACTTCATTTCCTCGGGCATCTGTTCGGTCATGGCTGTGGAGAGCGCGTTGGCGATGCTGTTGGCCACCGGCTCCGTCAGCCTCTTCCACGTGCCAAGCGTCGCCTCGACCCACTCCGCCCGGGACCAGGCGCGGCCGATCAGGCCGGTGGCGGGCAGGTCCGTGACGGGGTCCAGCCACAGCTCGGCCAGGCGCAGGGCCTCGTCAACGTCACGGGACTGCTGGGACGCCACCGACGGGTCCGAGCTGCTTGCCGCCACCCGGCGGGCGTTGTCGTGCGCCAGCGTCCAGTTCACGGGTCCCTCGGACGGGGCACTCATCATGGCCTGGACCTGGGAGAACATCTGGGCCAGGAGGTTGGGGTCATTGGGCAGCCCGGCGGCCTTGGCCAGTTCGGCGGGGTCGAAGTTCTCCATCCCCTTGCCGCCCATGAGGTTCTGCAGCATCTCGGTCAACGGGTCCTTGGGGGTGTCGTCGCCGTTGGACGGATTAAGTGGATTGGAGGTCATGATCCCGCCGATCGTCGGTGTGACTGTTAATCAACCTTCACGGTACCCCGGCCACCCCCGGCTGTCTGCCGCACTCCGGCATCGTTCGCTGTAGGCAAAGAGCTGTACCCGTCCGCCACCGCGTAGTGTTGGTGGGGTGACGACAACCCGTGGCAGCCACCCCTCCGAGGACCACGCCCCAGAGCTCCCGCAGGCCGCCTTCTCGTGGGAGAAGGACGGCGGTGCAACGGACGACGGCGGCCCTGGACCTTTCGAGGCGGGCGGGGCACCCCGGGACCCAAGGGTGTCTTCCATGATGCTTGCGGGAATGTCAGCGCTGGCCCTGGGAATCGGCGTCGCCACGCTTCCGGTGCCGTACGTCATCGAGACGCCCGGTCCCACGTACAACACACTTGGGCAGAGCCAGGGGACACAGGTCATCAAGGTCACCGGCCGTGAATCGTATCCAGCGGCAGGCAACCTTGACCTCACCACCATTGACGTAGAAGGCGGCCCCCACGGCCCTGTCAGCATCCTCCGTGCCTTTTCCGCCTGGCTGAACCCCACCCACGCGGTCCAGCCGGTTGAGCTGATCTACCCGACCGGCACAACCAGGCAGGAAGCCGAAGAGCAAAGCGCCGTGGCCATGACCACGTCGCAGGAGAACGCAGTGGCCTCAGCACTCAACGAGCTGGACATCCCGTACGGCCAGCAGCTCCAGGCAGCAGGCCTTTCCGAGGATTCCGCTTCGGCCGGCAAGATCCAGCCCGGGGACATCCTCAAGACCATCAACGGCAAAGACATCACCGCGTTGTCCGTCATCCAGGAGGAACTGGCAGCGGGCAACGGCGCCCCCGTCACTGTAGTCGTGGAGCGCGACGGGCAACAGGTCACCGAGACGATCACACCCAGGGACAACGGTGAGGGAAGGTTCGTCCTCGGCGTCATGCTCAAGTACCTGTTTACCTTCCCGTTCGATGTGGAGATCTCCCTTGAGAAGGTGGGCGGGCCCTCGGCCGGGTTGATGTTCTCACTGGGCATCATCGACACGCTTACCCCCGGTGACCTGACCGGCGGGGAGCAAATCGCCGGTACCGGGACCATCTCCCCGGACGGCGCCGTGGGGCGGATCGGCGGCATCGCACAAAAGATGCACGGGGCCCGGGCCGGGGGCGCCACGCTGTTCCTTGCACCGGCCGCCAACTGCGGGCAAGTGGCCGGACACATCCCGGACGGGCTGCAAGTGGTGCGGGTGGAGACCCTGGCGGAGGCTCGGGCCGCCGTCGAACGTGCCGGCAGCGGCCAGGACACATCCGGCCTGCCCACCTGCACAAACAACTAGACTGGGCGCAACTAGACTCAAGAGGAACTAAGCTTTACCGCCACTCGTGGCAAATATATGGCGGACAAAACCAGCCGTTGGCCGGCGGAGTCCACCGCCCGCTCGCACGCTCCAAATATCTGACGACCAGCTATGAGGTACCCAGTTTGTCCCGTCCCGCCAGCACCATGTCCACAGGCAGACCCCCTTCCCGGCGCGGCCCGCTGACGCCCACCCTGATTGTTGTTGCCCTCGTGGTTGTGGGCTTCATCTTCTTCGCGAACGTCTGGACCGACGTCCTCTGGTACCGGCAGCTGGGCTTCCTTGAAGTCTTCGTCACCGAGAACCTCGTCCGGATCGCCATCTTCGCGGCCGGCTTCGCCATCATGTTCACGGCAGTATTTTTCGCCATCCGCATCGCCTACCGCGCCAGGCCGGTTTATGCTCCGGACTCCGACATCCGGGACAACCTCAACCGCTACCAGGCCCAGCTGGAACCGGTCCGCCGGGTGGTCATGGTGGGCCTGCCCGTCCTCTTCGGCCTCTTCGCCGGCAGCGCCGCCGCAAGCCAGTGGCAGAAGGTGCTGCTGTTCTTCAATCAGGAGGGCTTCGGCCAGTCCGATCCGCAATTCAACCTGGACATCAGTTTCTACCTGATGGTCCTGCCCTTCCTTGGGTTCGTCACCGGCTTCCTGATCAGTGTGGTGGTCATCGCCGGCATCGCTGGCATCCTGACGCACTACCTTTACGGCAGCATCCGCCTCATGGAACGCGGAGTGTTCACCAGCCGGGCCGCCCAGATCCACATCGCCGTCACCGGCGCCGCGTTCCTGGTGCTGCTGGGCGTGAACTTCTGGCTGGACCGTTACTCGGCGGTGCAGAGCAATAACGGGCGGTGGGCAGGTGCCCTGTACACCGACGTCAACGCCGTCATTCCCACCAAGGCCATCCTGGCCGTCGCTGCGGTGCTGGTGGCCATCCTCTTCGTCGTTGCCGCCGTCATCGGACGCTGGCGCCTGCCCGTCATCGGAACGGCGATGCTGGTCATCACCTCCATCCTGGCGGGGGGCGTCTACCCCTGGGTCATCCAGCAGTTCCAGGTGCGGCCTTCCGAGGAAACGCTGGAAAAGGAATTCATCCAGCGCAACATCGACAACACGCGCAGGGCGTACGGCCTTGATGCCATTCAGGAAAGCCGCTACGACGCCACGAACACGGCCAGCACGGGAGCCCTCGCCCCCGATGCCCAGACCACTGCAAACATCAGGCTCCTTGATCCGAACCTGATTTCCGACGCCTTCGCACAGCTGGAGCAGTACCGTCCGTACTATCGCTTCCCCGAAACCCTGAACGTTGACCGTTACGAAGTTGACGGTCAAATCCAGGACACGGTTATTGCTGTACGGGAACTGAACCCTGCCAACGTCGCCACCAACCAGCAGGGCTGGCTCAACCAGCACGTGGTCTACACCCACGGCTATGGTGTGGTTGCGGCCAAGGGCAACAAGTTCACTGTGGACGGAAAGCCGGAGTTCCTGCAGTCGGGCATTCCCTCTACCGGCGTCCTGGGTGACGATTCTTCCTACGAGCCGCGGATCTACTTCGGAGAGTACTCGCCCGACTACTCGATCGTGGGCGCCCCGGAAGGAGCCCCACCGCGGGAGCAGGACAGGCCCTCCGGTGAGGGGGAGACCCAGTACACCTTCAAAGGCAACGGCGGACCCAATGTCGGCACGTTCTTCAACAGGGTGCTGTATTCCATCAAGTTCCAGTCTTCCGACCTGCTGCTGTCGGACGGTGTGAATCCAGAGTCGCAGATCCTTTATGACCGCAATCCGCGGGACCGGGTCAAAAAGGTTGCGCCGTACCTGACGGTTGACGGCAATGCCTACCCCGCGGTGGTGGACGGCCGCGTGAAGTGGATCGTGGACGGGTATACCACCAGCCAGTACTACCCGTATTCCCAGCAGGAGCAGCTCTCGGATGCGACTGCAGACTCGCTAACCACGTCCGGCCGTACAGTGGCCCTGCCGAACAGTACGGTCAACTACATCCGGAACTCCGTGAAGGCCACGGTGGACGCGTACGACGGCTCCGTCACGCTATACGCCTGGGACGACCAGGACCCGCTGCTGAAAGCCTGGCAGAAGGTGTTCCCCACGTCGCTCAAGCCCTACTCCGAGATGTCGGGCGATGTCATGTCCCACGTCCGGTACCCGGAGGACCTCTTCAAGGTCCAGCGCCAGCTGCTGGGGGAATACCACGTGACCAACCCGTCCACCTTCTACCAGACGAAGGACGCCTGGAGCGTTCCGAACGACCCCACGGTGGACACCACTACAGGAGTGAAGCAGCCGCCGTTCTACATGTCCCTGCAGATGCCGGACCAGGACGAGCCCGCGTTCCAGCTCACCTCCTCGTTCATTCCACAGATCGTCAACGGAAACGCGCGCAACGTCCTGTATGGCTTCCTGGCGGCAGATTCTGACGCGGGCAATGAGGCAGGGGTCAAGGCGGAAAGCTACGGCAAGCTGAGGCTGCTGCAGATTCCGCCGGAGACGCAGGTCCCCGGTCCCGGCCAGGCGCAGAACAAGTTCAACTCCGACCCCACCGTGTCGCAGGCCCTGAACCTGCTGCGCCAGGGCGCCTCGGACGTGCTGAACGGCAACCTGCTGACCCTGCCTGTCGGCGGCGGCATCCTGTACGTGCAGCCGGTCTACCTCAAGTCCACGGGCGAGACGTCCTACCCCACGCTGCAGCGCGTGCTGGTGGCGTTCGGTGACAAGGTTGGCTTCGCACCCACACTGGATGAGGCGCTGAAGCAGCTCTTCGGCGGTGATTCCGGTGCTGCTGCCGGGGACTCGGACAACAATGGCCAGGCGCCTGCCGATCCGGCAACGCCTGCGGCGCCCGGGGGAGCGGACGCCAAAGCCGAGCTGAAGGCGGCGCTGGATGAGGCCAACGCCGCTATCCAGGCCGGCCAGGCCGCACTGGCGGCGGGTGACTTCGCGGCCTACGGCGACGCCCAGAAGCGGATTGCGGCTGCGCTCCAGAAGGCCGTGGATGCCGAGGCCAAGCTCCCGGTCGCGGCGCCCGAGGCCACCCCCGCCCCGGCGTCGACGGCAACGCCCGAGGCGTCGCCGTCGCCTTCACCCAGCAACTAGCCGACCACGGCGGCCCGGCCTTCCGGCCCCTCGCGGGCGGGGGTGCCGGGCCGGCGTAACGGAGATCACGCCGTCTCGATTTGGCCGCCTGTTCACCTCCCGGTAAAGTAGTTCTTGCGACGCGGGGTGGAGCAGTTCGGTAGCTCGCTGGGCTCATAACCCAGAGGTCACAGGTTCAAATCCTGTCCCCGCAACTGACGGAAGGCCCGGACACTGGAAACAGTGCCCGGGCCTTCTTGCTTTAACCCGTCCGCCAGGTGCCAAACCGGCTGGTAAATGCCGGTGCGAAAATAGGGTAGTGTTGTTTCAGCGACGCGGGGTGGAGCAGTTCGGTAGCTCGCTGGGCTCATAACCCAGAGGTCACAGGTTCAAATCCTGTCCCCGCAACCACGAAAGACCCCGACCGGCAGACCAGCCGGCCGGGGTCTTCTTTTTCCTTCATCACGGGTAGTTCCTAGTATTCTCTTTCGCAGAGCCTCACAGCAGTGAGCAGTTGGCCAGTCATTCTCGAGAGGAATGTTGCTCGATGTCCACACCCACGAAGAAGCCCGGCACCGCCGCGGGCAAGCGGTCCCGCCTCTACTGGGGCGTGCCGGCTGTCCTCGCCGCGCTTGTCCTGGTGGTCCTGGCCGCCAAGGGGCTGATGGCGCTTCCTGCCGTCGCCTCCTTCGTGGCGGACTATCCGGGCCAGTCCGAACTTCCGGAGAATGCCCCGGTGGGCTTTCCCGCCTGGCTGGCGTGGCAGCATTTCCTCAACGCTTTCTTCCTGCTGCTGATCATCCGCACCGGCTGGCAGGTGCGCACCACCACCCGTCCCAGCGGGTACTGGACCCGCAACAACAAGGGCCTGATCAAGACCCGGAACGCCCCCACCAAGATCAGCCTTGAGCTGTGGTTCCACCTGACGCTGGATGCCCTGTGGATCCTCAACGGGGTGGTGTTTGCGGTGCTGCTGTTCGCCACCGGACAGTGGATGCGGATCGTCCCCACCAGCTGGGACGTGTTCCCGAACGCCCTCTCGGCGGCACTGCAGTACGCGTCACTGGACTGGCCCACGGAAAACGGCTGGGTCAACTACAACGCCCTCCAGCTCCTGACCTACTTCATCACCGTGTTCATCGCGGCGCCGCTGGCCTTCATCACCGGCCTGCGGATGTCCTCCGCCTGGCCCAAGAAGGCGGCAGGGCTCAACAAGGCCTACCCCATCGAATGGGCACGCGCCGTCCACTTCCCGGTGATGATCTACTTCGTCGCCTTCATCGTGGTCCACGTCTTCCTGGTGCTGGCCACCGGCGCGCTGCGGAACCTGAACCACATGTACGGCGCAAGGGACGACGACGGCTGGTTCGGTTTCTGGGTGTTCGTCGCCTCGGTGGCCGTCATGGTCGCCGCCTGGTTCATGGCACGCCCGCTTTTCCTGCGGCCCATTGCTTCCCTGATGGGCAAAGTCAGCAGCCGCTGACCAAGGCTATTCGTCCTTGAGCTTCCGGTAGGCATCCAGGGCCCGTTCCCGGGACTCCGCCAGATCCACCAGCGGCCCAGGGTAGCCGTCCGCCTCCGCCGTCCACGGCTCGTGGATTTCCTTGCCCTTCAGGCCCTGGAGCTCGGGGATGAAGGTGCGCAGGTAGCGGCCGTCGGCGTCGAACTTCTTGCTCTGCGTCACCGGGTTGAAGATCCGGTAATAGGGGGAAGCATCCGCGCCTGACCCGGCCACCCATTGCCAGTTTGCGGGGTTGTTGGCTGCGTCGGCGTCCACCAGGGTGTCCCAGAACCATTCCTCCCCGATGCGCCAGTCGATGAGGAGGTTCTTCACCAGGAAGGACGCAGCCGCCATCCGTACGCGGTTGTGCATCCAGCCGGTCTTCCAGAGCTGCCGCATCCCGGCGTCTACGAGCGGATATCCGGTGTGCCCCTGCTGCCAGGCGGCAAGTTCCTTTCGGCTCACCTGGCCCCACTGGAAGTTATCGAATGCGGGCCGGAAGTTCCGGGTTGCAAGGTCGGGGTTGTGGTACAGCAGGTGCCAGTTGAACTCGCGCCAGCCGAGTTCTGCACGGAAGGTCCCGACGTCGGAAGGAATTTTTCCGGAATGGCGGCGGCGGACCTCGCGCCACACGCGGAACGGGCTGACCTCACCAAAGCGCAGGTGCGGCGAGAGCCGGCTGGTTCCCTCCGTGCCGGGAATGTTCCGGCCGGTGCCATAATCCTCGATTGGTCCGTCCAGGAAGTCCGCCAGGCGGTCCGCCGCCCCCTTCTCACCCGGCTCCCAGCTTTCAGCCAGCCCCGTGCTCCAGTCGGGGGAGGTGGGCAGCAGCTTCCAGCTGCCCAAAGCATCGCTTGCGGGCACGCCCGGACCGGAGGCCGCAGGTCCCGGCAGTGATGAAGGAGCGTCCAGCGGGTCCCGGATGTCGGCGGACGCCATACAGGCCCGCCAGAACGGGGAGTAGACCTTGTACGGTCCGCCGGCCCCGGTGCGGATGGTCCAGGGCTCGAACAGGAGGTTGGCCTGGAAGCTTGAGGCCTGGATTTCGTTTTCGCCTGCCCAGTCTTTGAGCCCCGCGTCGATGGTGCGCTCCGGCTGGCCGTACCTGCGGTTCCAGAAGATATGACTGGCATTCGTTTGCAGGGCAAGATTCCGGATGATGGATTCTGACTGACCGCGGCGCAGTACCAGGCGCGAGCCTTTGGCCTCAAGGTCCCTGGCAAGCGCGGCGAGGGAATGGTGCAGCCACCAGCGGGTGGCGCCGCCCAGGGGACGTACGCCCTCGGACTCCTCGTCCAGGATGTACACCACTGTCATCGGCTTGCCCAGGCCGGCGGCTTCGGCCAGGGCCGGGTTGTCGTCCAGCCTCAGATCGTCGCGCAGCCAGACCAGCGATGTCGCATCGGAAGAAGCCATGCCCCCACGCTACACACCGGGGCACGGATAAGGGCCAGGACTGTCGGGTCCTGGCCCTTGTTCCGCGCTAGGGAAACAGCGTTCTCTTCGTGCCTGTCAGAGCTTGTCGAAGTCCGCTTCTTCCACGGTTGACTCGGAGGACGTGGAATTGCCTGAGGCAATTGCAGGCTTCGCGCCGCCGGACTTCAGCGCGGCCAGGCGGGCCTCGATTTCCACCTGCTCCCCGAGGTCCTCAAGCTGGTTGAACTGGGCGTCCAGGCTGGAGGCGGCCAGTTCCTGCTGGCCCCGGACCTTGGCTTCCTCGCGGCGGATCTTCTCTTCGAACCGGCCCACCTCGCTGGTGGGGTCCATGATGTCGATGCTCTTGATTGCGTCATGGACCTGGGACTGGGCAGCGGCAGTCTTGGACCGGGCCACCAGTTCGTTGCGCTTGCTGGTGAGCTGGTTGAGCTTGCCCTTCATTTGGTCCAGGCCGGTCTTCAGCTTGTCCACCACCTCGCGCTGCGACATGATAGCCGGCTCCGCACCCTTGGCCTCGTTCTCGGCCGCCATCTGGCGCTGCAGGGCAACCTTGGCCAGGTTGTCGAACTTCTCGGCGTCAACAACGTCGCCGCTGGCCCGGAACTCATCGGCCTTGCGTGAGGCGGCCAGGGCCTTGTTGCCCCAGTCGCGGGCGTTCTTGATGTCCTCGTTGTAGTCATCTTCGAGCATCCGGAGGTTGCCGATGGTCTGGGCGACGGCGGATTCGGCCTCGGCAATGTTGTTGGTGTAGTCCCGGACCATCTGGTCCAGCATCTTCTGCGGATCCTCAGCGTTGTCCAGCAAAGAGTTGATGTTCGCCTTTGCCAGCTGCGCGATACGGCCGAAAATGGACTGCTTAACCATGGTGTTACCTTTCGTCCTGCTCTGTGATGGCCACTGAATCCGTGAACAGTGGTGTACTGCTTCCGGGCGCCTGCCGGAGTATCCGGCAGGCGCCAAGGTCCGTGCCGGTACTAGAAGTCGCCTCCGCCGCCGGAGTCGCCGCCCCAGCCGCCCATGTCGCCGCCGCCCCAGC
>NZ_JBNHFD010000073.1:0-20076 GCF_059089865.1 Arthrobacter sp. Y3221157 | reverse complement strand
CAGCACGATTGGTCCACCCGGAACGCTCCGCGGAGCTCGTGCACTAGGCCAATGGGACGCAGCAGGTCGTTCACCCGCACGCTGCCGGCCACCTCAGTTCCTCCCGGGTCCGTCACCCGCACGCGCGCCAGCCCATCGTCGTCCCGGGCGATGCCGGTGAAGGCGTGGTCTATTTTCAGCGGCCCCACGCGGCGCAGCGTCCGGAAGTCGAACTCATGCTGGTCAACACTGCGCATCCCCACGGGCAGCAACCGGTCCGGTGTCACCTCAAGGAAATCCGCCGCGGGAATTTCGATTGACCAGTCGTCCAGGGGTGAAGGCCCGGCCACCAGGTAGGGGTGGGGGCACACGCCGTAGGGTGCGGCGACCTTGCCCGTATTAACGGCCTTTACGCTGCACTGCAGCCCGTCCGCCGAGAGGGCATACATGACCGTCAAGTCCAGTTGCGAAGGAAATGACGGCCCAGGTTCCACACGGAAACCCAGGGTCACTGCACGTCCGGTGGCCTCCAGGACTTCCCAAACCTGGTTCGTTGCGAGGCCATGGAGCGCCGACCCCCTTACCGGCTCATTGAGTGGCGCCATATGGTCCTGCCCGGCGTAGGTGTATCTGCCGTCTGCGAGCCGGTTGGGCCAGGGCGCGCAGATGACGCCGCGGTAGTCTGGAATGGGGCCGTCGGCGCCAAAGCCGACCACAAGGTCGCGCCCGCCGTGCCGGAGGCTGCGGAGGGCTCCGCCGCGTGCGGTGAGCAGGGCTGTGTAGGGGCCCGAGGAGATGGTGAATTCAGTGTCGGCCATAGTGATCTCCGGAAGTGGATTGTTAGCGCTCACCAGACTACAGCAACCGGCCCGGGTACCTGCAGGCTAGAGTGGCCGCATGGGCGTCGCGGAAGGGATCAACGGAGCTGTGCTCCGCCTGATCCGGGACGCCCTCCGGGAGCGGGCAGATCCTGTCCGTGGAGCCGGCATGCAGGCGTACATGAAGTCCAGCCAGCCGTCGCTGGGCGTGCGGGTGCCGGAAGTGCGGCGGGTGGTGGCGTCAGCTGTTGCCGCCGCCCCCTTCGCCTCCGCGGAGCAGCTCCGTGGCACCGTACTGGAGCTGTGGCGCACCGCGGGCGTCCGTGAGGAACGGTACGCAGCCATTGACCTTACCGCCGGCCGGCTGGTTGCCGGAGACCTGCAGATGCTGCCGGTGTATGAGGAAATCATCCGCAGCGGGGCGTGGTGGGATTTTGCGGACGGGGTGTCCGGCCGGCTCTGCGGCCTGCTGCAGGCCCACCGGCCGGAGATGACAGCAGTGCTCCAAAGGTGGAGCAGGGACGCCGATTTTTGGATCAGGCGGGCTTCCATTACCGCCCAGCTCAAGGCAAAGGAAGCCACCGACACCACTTTGCTCACGCAGGTCATTGAACCGAACCTTTCGGACCCCGAATTCTTCATCCGCAAGGCGATCGGCTGGGCGCTGCGGGAGTATGCGAAGACGGCGCCGGAGTGGGTAGCGGCCTTCGTTGCGGAGCATGCCTCCCGGATGAGTCCGCTGTCACGCAGGGAGGCCCTGCGGCGGCTCGGTCAGGACAGCTCCGCTAGATAACGGGCCGCTCGACGACGGGCCCGCCGGCTTTGCGGAAAAGCCGCCTGGTTTGCGGATCCCAGAAGATCAGGTAGAGCCCGAACAGCAGTCCGGTGACGGCCGCGGCAACCCGTGCCAGGGCGAGCGCGAAGCCCAGGTCCTCGGTCTGCAGGTAGGGGAAGACCTCCAGCTGGTCGGAGATGGCGTAGATCATGAAGAAGGACACCACAAAGTAGAGTGCCTTGACCTGCCAGTCGTTCCGGATGCCGGTGACGGCAAACAGCGGGATGAGCCACACCACGTACCAGGCCTGGATGATGGGGGCCAGCAGGACCACGGCCGCGAGCGCCAGTGTCAGCCGCCGCATCAGGCGGTCATAGTCGCCCCGGAAAATTTGCCAGCCGACGATCGCCACAGCCAGCAGTTTTCCGGCGTTGAACACCCAGCCTGCCGGCACGGACCCGTCGAGGCCGAAGGAGTTGGCCAAGGACGCCACCACCATGCCAATGAGCCCGACAGGCGCGTACCAGATGGAGATACTGCCGGGGGCAGAGAGCCCGTTGATCCAGCCGAAACCGAAGCCGTTGACCAAGGCCATCAGGGTCAGCAGGGCCAGGCTCAGCCCGCCAGTCAGGGCCCAGAACACAAACTTCCGCGCCCAGCCCGCCTCCCGGCCGGCCCAGAGCAAACCGATGAACGGGAGGAAGACGATGGTGATGGGCTTGACCGCGATGGACAGGGTAACCAGCACGACGCCCCGGAGCACCCGCCGGGTGGCTGAGTAGTAGAGGCCGGCCAGCGCCAGGCCAATCATCAGCGCATCATTGTGGACGCTTGCGATGAAGTTGGTCAGGAAGAGCGGGTTTGCGGCAGTGAGCCACAGGGCACGGTGCGGGTTGATCCCGTGCAGTTCGGCAAGCTTGGGCACGTAGATGACGCAGAGGATTACACCGGCCAGCGCCACCAGCCGGAACAGCATCACACTGGCTTCCGGCTGGACGTTCGTGGACCAGACCACCAGCTGCTCAATCCATAGGAACAGCTGGCCATAGGGAACGGGAGCTTCCGTCCACATCTTGTCCGCGCCCAGCTGGAAGTAGTTGGACAGGGCTGAGATGCCGTTCTCGTACGGGTTGAAGCCCTCCACCATGAGCCGGCCCTGGCCGATGTACGCATAGACGTCACGGCTGAACAGCGGCACGCAAAACATCATGGGCAGCCCCCAGGCCACCACCGCCTTCAGGGTGGCGCTGCGCGCCTCGGCTCCCCAGACGTGGACTATCTGCCCAAGCCGCAGCCAGGCCCGCACCAGCAGCATGGCACCCACGGCCAGCAGCACGATGGACAGGGCCACTCCCGCTGCTTCGGCACGCATCCAGATGAACAGCGGCATCCGGCGCAGTTCCGAGACGGGGGCCAGCCAGCCCACGCCGAGCGAGCCGACCAGCAGGAACATGGAGCCAATGAAGCCGGCAAGGAGCGGGGAGCGGGGATTGTCCATGCCGGAAGTGCCCGCTTCGGCAGTGGCGCCGGCCGCCAGCTCCCCCGCCGCGGGCAAAGGCGCCGTCATGTCAGGATCGTCCAATCTTTTTGCGTGTGCGCGGCTCGTGTCCGGCAGGCAGTACAGCCGTCCGGGGCGCTTTTCGTCCGACAGCAGGGCGACCCGCCGCGTACCCGAAATCCTAGCACCGGCCGGCTGGCGGGAGGTGTAACGGTAGGCTGGTCCGGTGCCTATCTCTAACGAACGAATCGTCTGGATCGACTGTGAAATGACCGGACTGGACATCAAGAACGATGCCCTGATCGAGGTGGCGGCCCTGGTCACCGACTCCGAACTGAACATCCTTGGCGACGGTGTGGACGTGGTCATTAAGCCCGATGATGCCGCTGTTGCCCAGATGAACGATTTCGTCCGGGATATGCACACCAAGTCCGGCCTCCTTAAGGAGCTTCCGTCCGGCAAGACCATGGCCGAGGCAGAGGCCGCAGTCATGGAGTACATCGCGGAATGGGTGCCGGACCCGCGGAAGGCTCCGCTGGGCGGGAACTCGGTGGGTACTGACCGCGTGTTCCTCTCCCGGGACATGCCCGCTGTGGTGGAACACCTGCACTACCGGGTGATCGACGTCAGCACCATCAAGGAACTGTCCCGCCGCTGGTACGCGCGTGCCTACTTCCAGTCCCCCGCGAAAAAGGGCGGCCACCGGGCGCTGGGGGACATCAAGGATTCCATCGATGAGCTCCGCTATTACCGCGAGGCGGTGTTCGTCCCCGCCCCCGGGCCGGACAGCGCAACGGCACAGCAGATTGCCCGCCGCATCACGGCGGGGGAAACGGCCGGGCTGCCGGAAGCGTAATCTGCGCCACGTTTCCAGGAATTTTTCCCGAAAAGGCCAAAAGTGGACAAAGCACCCCGGAAGAGCAGGTAAGCTATTTGAGTTGCCTTTCCAGGGGGCCGGGAAACCGGTCGTTCTGCGGGAAACATGGTGGGCGTAGCTCAGTTGGCAGAGCGCCTGGTTGTGGTCCAGGAGGTCGCGGGTTCAACCCCCGTCGCTCACCCTCATGGGACGGCAGGTGGCCGTCCAAGAAGGAGGCCGTACCGGATATCCGGTACGGCCTCCTTTGTTGTTGCAGCATCGCCCCGGTCCTCGGCCAGGGCCGCAAGCCGAAGGACCACTGATATGACCGTTTTGCCAATCACCATCTGGGGAGAACCGGTGCTGCACCGCCGGGCCTCCGAGGTTGAGGTGTTCGACGACGACCTGCGCGCCTTGATTGCCGACATGTTCGAAACGAACGATGCCGCCAACGGCGTGGGCCTCGCGGCCCCCCAGATCGGCGTCGGCAAGCGGATTTTTGTCTACAAGTACGCCAACGACGACGGTGCTCCACCCACCGGCGTGCTGGTCAACCCCGTCCTGACGCTGTCCAAAATCTCCGGTGCCGCTCCGGACCCGGACGAGGAAGAAGAGGGCTGCCTGTCCTTCCCCGGGGAGGTGTATCCCCTCAAGCGTGCCGAATGGGCCCGGGTGGAGGGTTTTGACGAATTCGGGCAGCCAGTGAAGTTCGAGGCCACCGGATGGTTCGCCAGGGTCATCCAGCACGAATACGACCACCTGGACGGAAAGCTCTACGTCAACCGGCTTATGGACCGCTACTCCCGCAAGGCGATGAAACAGGCCAAGAAGAACGGCTGGGGTGTGCCAGGCCTGACCTGGATGCCGGGGGTGGATCCGGACCCGTTCGGACACTAGCCGGCCGCGGGTACCGGGAGGTGGCGCGTGTCAGCGGGCCCGCACCGTCTGCTGGTCCGGGCAGGAGCCGAGGATGCGCTTCATCGCGTCCTTCTCCGCGTCGGTCACCCAGAGGCTGTAGGCGGCCTTGACGGAAATCTGGCGTGCTACGTAATGGCACCTGATGGACTTGTTGGCGGGAAGCCAGGTGGCGGCGTCGCCCGCGCTTTTCTGCTGGTTGGCCGGGCCGTCCGCGGCGATGAGGTTCAAGGGATCATTGGCAAGGCTTTGGCGCTGGCCCGGAGTCAACCGCTGGGCGCCCTTTTGCCAGGCGTCCGCGAGCGCCACGACGTGGTCGATCTGCACTGCCCCGCTGCTGTCCTGGCCGCGGCGAAAATCGACGTGCTGCGCGGTGTAGGGCTCGTGGAAGCGGCCGGCCGACACCCGGCAACGTGAGCCTTCGGCGAAGACAACGTCCGCCAGGTCGCGGCGGAGAATGTCGTTGCGGGTATCGCATCCGTTCCGGTCGACATCAGCCCAGGCCTGCCCGAAGGCTTCCCGGTTGTAGCCCTCCTTGGCTGCCCGGCCCTTGACGGGCAGCACCTCCAGGGCATCAAGGGCGCGACCGCCGGGGACCGGGTTGACGGGTACCACCGGCTTCATCCAGGCCGGATCGAAGACGGGCGCTTCGGAAGGGCCTGCCAGCGGCGGTTCCGCAAGGGCGAACTGGCCCGCGGCAAAGAACCAGGCAAGGGCCGCAACAACGGAAACAGCGGCCAAGGCCAATATGGCCCAGGCCTGCCGGGAGCGGCGGCGTGCCCGCCGGTAGGCGGACCAGCTCAAGGTCACGGCTTTCCCTGCCGGGGGCTGACGTCATCCATCCCACGAGCCTAGGACAACGTCCGCTCCCCCTCGCCGGTTTCCACAGTGTGGAGGGCGGGTGACGGATCGTTCGGGGGCGGTTACTGCTCCCGCATCACCCGCCGGAGGTCCTCTTCGGCGATGGCCAGGAGGCCCTCGAGTTGGCGTACCCTGTCCTCGCCGACGTCGCCTGCCTTGTATGCCGCGCGTGCCCCCTCAAGGAGGCGGAGGGCTTCCTTGTGGTTGGCCTTGGCGACATCAAGGGCGTGTTCCAGGGTGGTGTCGTGCTGGAGTGTCGAATCTTTTTCCATGCCATTAGTGTGGTCCCGATTCCCGGCTGATTCCAGAGAACCAGCCGGGAATTAGCGTGACCTGCAAATGGCTAGACGGCGATGGCCGCCAGCGCCTTGGCGCTTTCCTTGGCGGGGTAGGACGGCGGGTTGACGCCGGCCATCTCCTCCATCACGCGGACCACCTGGCAGCTGTAGCCGAATTCGTTGTCGTACCAGACGTAGACCACGAGGTTCTTGTCGGTGGAGACGGTGGCGAGGCCGTCCACGATCCCGGCGCGGCGGGAACCGACGAAATCGGTGGAGACCACCTCGGGGGAATCGATGTAGTCGATCTGCTTGCGCAGGTCCGAGTGCAGCGACATTTCGCGGAGGTAATTGTTCACCTCGTCCTTGGTGGTCCCGTTCTCGAGGGTGAGGTTCAGGATGGCCAGCGAAACATCCGGGGTTGGAACGCGGATGGAGCTGCCGGTGAGCTTGCCCAGCAGTTCCGGCAGCGCCTTGGCCACGGCCTTGGCGGCACCGGTCTCGGTGATCACCATGTTCAGCGCAGCGGACCGGCCCCGCCGGTCGCCCTTGTGGAAGTTGTCGATCAGGTTCTGGTCGTTGGTGAAGGAGTGCACGGTTTCCACGTGGCCGTGGACCACGCCGAACTTGTCGTTGAGGGCCTTCAGGACCGGGGTGATGGCGTTGGTGGTGCAGGACGCCGCGGAGACAATGGTGTCCGTGTCTTCGATGGTGCCGTGGTTGATGCCGTGGACGATGTTCTTCAGCTCGCCCTTGCCCGGCGCGGTCAGCAGCACCCGGGCGACACCCTTGCTCTGCAGGTGCTGGGACAGGCCTTCGGCGTCCCGCCAACGGCCGGTGTTGTCCACTACCAGGGCGTTGCTGATGCCGTAGGCGGTGTAGTCGATGGTGGCAGGGTCATTGGAGTAGATGACCTGGATCCGGACGCCGTTGGCCGTGATCGTGTTGGCTTCCTCGTCGACGCGGATGGTGCCTTCGAAGGAGCCGTGCACGGAGTCACGGCGCAGCAGGCTGGCACGCTTGGCCAGGTCGTTGTCGGAACCGCGGCGGACCACAATGGCGCGCAGGCGGAGGCCGTGGCCGCCACCGGCCTTTTCGATCAGGAGGCGGGCCAGGAGCCGGCCGATGCGGCCAAACCCGTACAGGACGACGTCGGTGCTGGTGCGCTCGTCAGCGCCGCGCTTGCCCACGATCTCGGCGAGCTCGGCGCGGAGGAACTCCTCCAGGGTGGCGCCGTCGCCCTCTTCCTTGAACTTCTGGTTCAGGCGGGCAATGTCGATCGCGGCCGCGCCCAGCTCGAGCCCGGCCAGGGTGTTCAGCAGCGGCGCAGTCTCTTCAAGGAGCAATTCATCCTTGCTCATCCGGCGCGCGAAGCGGTGCGCCTTGAGGATGTTCATGGTGGACTTGTTGATCAGGCTCCGGCCATGGATGCTGGTCACCACGTTGTTTTCGCGGTACAGCCGGCCGATCACCGGAATCATGGCCTCGGCGAGGGCCTCCCGGCCCATCCATGTATCAAGACAAGAATCTGACGTCTGGCTCACAGAAATACCTTCCTCGGTTCAGCCGCATACGTCCTCGTACGCGGATGTCGGCCACCGGATGATGTCCAGGGGCACCCACGCCTGCAGGGTTCGGCCCCCAGGCGCATGGATCGTGTGCAAAGAAAAACCGCCGGCTGCGAACGCAGCTCCCGGCGGAAGAACCCCTACGTCCGGTATCTATTCTAAGTTGGCCCGCGGTGCGCAACAGGCTGCAGGCGCGTGAAATCACTCACACGACGGGGCAGCTAGTTGTGCAGCGCCGAGTAGAGGTTGAGGCTGGCGGAAAAGACGATCCACGAGAAGTAGGGCAGCACCAGCAAGCCGGCACCTGCGCTCACCGGGCCGAAGCGCAGGATCAGGAACACCAGGGACACCGCCAGCCCGGCTATGACGGCGAACGCCACCCACAGGGCAGCGGTCCCCAGGACGGGATACAGTCCGAAGAACGTCAGCGGCCACCCTGCGTTAAGCACCAGCTGGACGATATAGCCAGCCAGCGTCCCCCTGGTCAGGGCACCTTTGCGCCAGACCAGCCAGGCGGCAACGGCGACGCCGATGTAGAGCGCAATCCACATGGAGCGGAACATCCATCCCGGCGGCATCCACGGCGCCTTGACAGACTCCGCGAACCAGCCGGCCGAATGCAGGATGATGGGAATCGAGGCCAGCGCCCACGCGGCCAGGGAAAGGGCAAGGAAGCCCAGCAGGGCAAGCGCCTGCCTGGCGCCGCCGGGAGCGGCGCCTCGGGCCGGTTGGCTGGCCGGGTGGGGATCAGTATTTGCGGGCACGGTTCAGGATCACCAACAAAACTCCCAAGGTCAAACCGGTTTGATGGACGGGACAGCCGATACGCCGGGTTCTGTTCCCCGCTTCCGTTGCCGGAAGTGGAGCGACGGCCATCCATCTACGAGTACCGTTGCCGGTACCCTCCAGCGGCCTACCCGGACACTCGGGCGGGCAGCCCTCGAACGTGTCCTGTCTGGCCTTGCTCCGGGTGGGGTTTACCTAGCCTTCCCGGTCACCCGGGAAGCTGGTGGTCTCTTACACCACCGTTTCACCCTTACCCGCTCTCCCCCGTCCAGGGACAAGGGATGCGGGCGGTCTGTTCTCTGTGGCACTTGCCTGCGGGTTACCCCGAGTGGGCGTTACCCACCACCCTGCCCTGTGGAGCCCGGACGTTCCTCGAGCCACTTGCGTGGCGCGCGGCCGTCTGGCTGTCCCATCCTCAACCAGTCTACCGGCGCGGGGCGTCCTTTCCGCCGCCGGTAGTATCGGACGGTGCTTATTCTGCTTCCCCCTTCCGAAGGCAAGACGCCTGCTGTCCGCGGTGCCGCCGTCGAGTGGCAGTCCCTGGGCTTTCCCGCCCTCAACCCCTACCGCGCCAAAGTCCTCGAGGCGCTGGGGACCGTCAGCGCCCACGAGGACGCCCTTGCGCTGCTGGGCGTTGGGCCGTCGCTGAGCGACGACGTCCGCCGCAACACCCGGCTCCGCGCGGAGCCGGCGGCACCAGCACATACCATCTATTCCGGGGTCCTGTACGACGCCCTCGGCTACCGGAGCCTTACCCCGGCCCAGCGCCGCAAGGCCGACGAATCGGTGCTGGTCATCTCAGCGCTGTGGGGAGCGCTGCGTTTCGGCGACAGCGTGCCCGCCTACCGGCTCTCGATGGGGACGGCACTGCCGGACGTCGGCCGGCTTGCCCCGTTCTGGAAGCCACTCCTGGCGGACGCACTGGCCGCGGCGGTGGAGGGCCATCTCCTGGTGGACTGCAGGTCAAGCACCTACGCCGCCGCGTGGACCCCGCCGCCCGCCCGGACGGTCACGGTCAATGTCTTCACGGAAACCGGCGGCGTGCGCAAGGTGGTCAGCCACTTTGCCAAGCACACACGTGGTGAGCTTGCCCGCCACCTGCTGGTGCGCCGTGGAAAGGCCCCCGCGACCCCCGAGCAGCTCCTTGGCGCCGCGCGGGAGAAGTGGCATGCGGAGCTGGTTACTGGCTCTGCCCGGAAACCGCACGCCCTGAACATCGTCCTGCAGGGCTGAAAGCCCGGCAGGTCAGGCCCACTCCTCCGAACGCACCAGGATGGCGCCGGAATCGGGGCAGAAGACGATGTCGTCGGCGGAAGCTGCCTTGACCTCGGCGAGGTCGCCGGGGCTGAGCTTCATGCCCGAGGCCTCCGACATCCCGTGGAACAGCCGGGCCGCACCCACGCCCCGCTTCGCCAGCGTCTTCTCGTAGACGGCAAGCAGTGGGGCGTCGAGTCCCTGTGCGAATTCATCGCGCTTGGCCCGGACCTCGGCGGCTTCCGCGTCGACTCCGGCGATGGCCTCGTCCAGTTCTGCCCGGATGCTGCCGAAAGAACCCTGGATATCGTCCACGATGACCTGCTGGGCTGCCTGGCGGGCCCTAAGGGTGTCCAGCCTTTCCAGGACTTCCAGTTCCACATCCTCGAGGTCCGAGCGGCGCTTGTTCAGCGAGGCAATGTCCTTCTGGAGGGCCACCAGGTCCTTGGACAGGCCGGTGCCGCTGTTGAGCCTTGCCTCGTCCCGTTCGATGCGGGTGGCCACCTGTTCCACGTCCGCCTCGGCACGCTTCAATTCGGATTCTGCGTCGTGGACGGCCACCTTGGCTGCACCAAGTTCCCCGTTGGCAACCGAAAGGGCGGCTTCGAGGTCCTTGATCCGTGGATCGTTTTCAAGTTCGCGGCGACGGTTGGCGAGCGATTTAAGCCTGGCGTCCAGCCCCTGCAGTTCGAGCAACTTCAACTGTTCCGCCGGTGCTGCCTTCGCCACTATTACCTCCGCTTGTTCCCTTCCGGCCGGAGCCGGGCACCATGCCGGCGCTTCCTCGACTCTAGCGCTTGGCTTGCCCCCCTGGCTTAGCCCGGAGTGAGTATGAAGTCCCAGGGATCGCTGTTGGTGGTACTGACCTGGATTTCGACGTCGTGGCCCTGGTCCGCGAGGACATTGCCCAGGGCGGCCGCAGCCGCCGGCAGCCAAAGCCATTCGCTGGCGAAGTGCGAGACGTCCACGAGGTACGGGCGCCCGTTCAGCGCCGACTCCCGGGCTTCGGATGCGGGGTGGTGGCGGAGGTCGGCCGTGACGTAGACATCGGCGTTGCTGGCCCGGACCTCGTTGAACAGCGAGTCACCGGCGCCGCCGCAGACGGCAATGCGCCGCACCAGGCCATCCTTATCGCCGGACACGCGAACGCCGCCGGCCACGGACGGCAGGATTTCGAAGACCCGGGCGGCAAACTCACCCAGGGTCATGGCATCCGCCAGTTCGCCCACCCGGCCAATCCCCTCTTCCGGCAGTCCGTTCGCGGCAACCGTGAGGGGTGCCACGTCCTGGAGGCCGAGGGCGTCTGCGAGCACGTCCGAGACGCCTCCGACGGCGGAATCACCGTTGGTGTGCACCGTCAGGAGTGCCGTGCCCGACTCGATGAGCCGGTGGACTGCCCTTCCCTTGGCGGTCGTGGCGGCAACCGATGTAACACCCTTGAGGAGGAGCGGATGGTGCGTGATGAGGAGTTCGGCGCCCCACTCCACGGCTTCCTCGATGACCTCCAGCGTGGGGTCCACCGCGAACATCACCTTGGTGACCGGAGTGGACGGGTGGCCCGCCACCAGTCCCACCTCGTCCCAGTCCTCGGCCAGGGACTCGGGCCAGAGTTCTTCCACCGCCAGCAGCAGGTCGCCCAGGCTTGGAGCCTCCGTACCGGCCGCCGCCGGCGTGTCCGAGGGGGCGTCGCCGTCGTGATTCCGGTCGTTGTGGTTTTCGGGGCCGGTAACGTCGGTGTCCACAGGTTCCATAGTCTTAGTTTTACCCCATCCGCCGTGGCCACCCCCGTACCGTGACGGGTGCCGCGCCCGGCCGGGAATCATCCGGGCGCGCCAACCATTGAAGAGGTCATGAAAACTTTTGTTCTGGGCGGAGGCTGCTTTTGGTGCCTTGACGCTGTCTACCAGAAGACCAGGGGCGTCACCTCGGTGGTGTCCGGCTACACCGGCGGGCACGACCCCCACCCCGACTATTACTCCGTCTGCAGCGGAACCACCGGCCATGCCGAGGTCGTGGCCGTGACCTTCGACGAGGACATCATTCCGGCCGAGGTCATCCTTGACATGTTCTTCGCCCTCCATGACCCCACCACGCTGAACCGGCAGGGGTACGACGTCGGCACGCAGTACCGTTCGTCGATGTTCTACGAGACCACAGAAGAAAAGATCCTGTTCGAGGAGGCGATCGAACGTAACCAGGAGCTGTGGCGGGACCCGATCGTCACCGAGGTCAGCCGGCTTCCGCGCTTTTACGTGGCAGAGGAGTTCCACCAGAACTATTACGCCAAGCATCCCGAGCAGGGGTACTGCCAGGTGATCATCAACCCCAAGCTGGCCAAGGCCAGGAAATATTACTCTGCGTGGCTTAACGCTTAGCCAGGGTTACGGTGCCTCGTTAGGCTGACCTCAGTATCCACCCTTCAGAGATAGGCGTATGTACATGGCACGGATCTATGACGATGTAACGCAGCTGGTTGGCGGCACTCCGCTGGTCAAGCTCAACCGGCTCAGCGAGGGGCTGGAAGCCACCGTCGCCGTGAAGCTGGAGTTCTACAACCCTGCCAACAGCGTCAAGGACCGCATCGGTGTGGCCATCGTCGACGCCGCCGAGAAGTCCGGGGCCCTGAAGCCCGGCGGCACCATCGTGGAAGGTACTTCCGGCAACACGGGCATCGCCCTGGCCATGGTGGGTGCTGCGCGCGGCTACAAGGTGGTCCTCACCATGCCCGAGACCATGTCTACCGAGCGCCGGGTCATGCTGCGCGCCTTCGGTGCCGAGATCGTCCTGACGCCCGGTTCCGAGGGCATGCGCGGCGCGGTGGAGAAGGCACAGGAGATCGTGGCCAACACGGAGAACGCCATCTGGGCACGCCAGTTCGCGAACGAGGCCAACCCGGAGATCCACCGCAACACCACCGCCGAAGAGATCTGGGCCGACACCGACGGCAAGGTGGACATCTTCGTTGCCGGCGTCGGCACCGGCGGAACGGTCACCGGCGTCGGACAGGTCCTGAAGGAGCGCAAGCCCGACGTCCAGATCGTGGCCATCGAACCCAAGGACTCGGCCATCCTCAACGGCGGCGCGCCGGGCCCGCACAAGATCCAGGGCATCGGCGCCAACTTTGTCCCCGAGATCCTCGACACCAACGTCTACGACGAGGTCCTGGATGCCACGCTAGAGGACTCCGTGCGTGTTGCCCGTGAACTTGGCGTCAAGGAAGGCATCCTGGGCGGCATCTCCTCCGGCGCCATTGTCTGGGGCGCGCTGGAGCTGGCCAAGCGGCCCGAGAACAAGGGCAAGCTGATCGTCGCCGTGGTGTGCGACTTCGGCGAGCGTTACATCTCCACCGTGCTCTATGACGACATCCGGGGCTGATCAGGCCGCTTTCCGCCCGTTTCCTGTAGAAAGAACTTTGTGGGCTTTTTCGCAAGACTGAAGGAAGACCTCGACGCCGCCCGGTCCCATGACCCGGCGGCTCGAGGTTCTTTTGAGAACTTTTTCGCTTACTCCGGCCTGCATGCCATCTGGATCCACCGGCTGACGCACCGGCTGTGGCAGAATCCGGCCCTCCGGTTCCCGGCCCGGCTGATCTCCCAGCTGGGCAGGTTCGCGACCGGCATCGAGATCCATCCCGGCGCCACCATCGGCCGCAGGTTCTTCATCGACCACGGCATGGGCGTGGTCATTGGTGAGACCGCGGAAATTGGCGAGGACGTCATGATGTATCACGGCGTGACCCTGGGCGGCCGCTCCCTGGCGCGGATCAAGCGGCATCCCACTATTGGCGACCGCGTCACCATCGGCGCCGGAGCGAAGATCCTTGGACCCATCACCATCGGACGGGACAGCGCCGTGGGCGCCAACGCCGTCGTGGTCAAGGATGCGCCGCCTGAGTCGATCGTCACGGGCGTTCCCGCCAAATGGCGGCACCGCGACGCACAGCGGGAAACCAAGCCGGCGGTGGACCCGGCCGAGTACGACATCGAATACCGGATCTGACTATCCGCCCACCCTCTTCAGGACCGCCAGGACAACCACGTCATAGAGGTGGTCCGGCAGAACCGGCCGCAAGGCGGTAATGGTGCCAGCTCCCCTACCCACCGGATAGCGGGTTTCGGATGCGCGGACGTGGCCGCGTGCAGGATGGCTTCCGCAATGACCGCCGGCGGAGTGGACACCGCCGGCCGGTCGGTGGACGCCAGTGCCGCCGCCATGTCCCGCGCCTGGGCATCGTAGGGCCCTGCACCGCTGCTGGCCTCCACGCAAGCACGCGCCCGACGGCGGCACGCATCGACCGATCATCCGTGACGTCCAGTTCAACCACCCCGACGCCGGCGTCCCGCAACGGCGCCATCCTGTCCACCCTCCGGGCGCCCGCATAGACGGTAAAGCCTTTTCCAGCCAGCTTCCGGGCGGCCTCGAAGCCGATCCCTGCGGACGCTCCCTTCACGATCGCGATTGGCTGGGACATCTGGCCTCCCCCGTGCTGGGCGGTGGCACGCTCCGGAGACGGCAACGGCCGGTGGTTCCCAGATTATCTGCGAATCACCGGCCGTGGCCGGAGCCGGCCGGGATTAGTGGGTGTCCACCGCTTCAATTTCGGACTTGTCCTCGCCCCACAGGGTGTGGAACGTGCCTTCGGCGTCGATCCGGCCGTAGGTGTGCGCACCGAACAGGTCGCGCTGTCCCTGGATCAGGGCGGCGGCAACGCGCTTGCGGCGGAGGCCGTCGTAGTAGGCCAGCGAGGAGGAGAACACCGGGACGGGAATTCCGAGCTGGACTGCGGTGGCAACCACGCGCCGCCACGCCGGCAGGGCATCGGCGATGGCCTTGGTGAAGGCCGGGGCGAACAGCAGGTTGGCCGGCTTCTCGTCCGCGGCGTAGGCCTTGGTGATGTCCTTGAGCAGTTCCGCACGGATGATGCAGCCTGCACGCCACAGGGACGCGATCTCGTCCAGCTTCAGGTCCCAGCCGTATTCCTTGGCTGCCGAATTCAGCATGTCCAGGCCCTGGGCGTAGGAGACCAGCTTGGAGGCGTAGAGCGCCTGGCGGACGTCCTCGACGAAGGTTTCCGGGATCTCGACGGCGGATTCCCCGCCTTCCAGCAGTTCCTGGCCCAGTTTGCGCTGGCCGGCCTGCGAGGAGAGTGCACGGGCAAAGACGGACTCGGCGATTCCGGAGACCGGGGAACCGAGCTCGAGGGCCGAGATGACGGTCCAGCGGCCGGTGCCCTTCTGACCCGCAGCGTCCACCACGACGTCGACGAACGGCTTGCCGGTCTTGGCGTCAACGTGGCCCAGGACTTCGGCGGAGATTTCGATCAGGAAGGAGGAGAGCTCGCCCTTGTTCCATTCCGAGAAGATCTTCGCCTGCTCGGCGGGCTCGATCCCGGCTCCGGAGCGCAGCAGGTCGAACGCCTCGCCGATGACCTGCATGTCCGCGTATTCGATGCCGTTGTGGACCATCTTAACGAAGTGGCCGGCGCCGTCGGTGCCCACCCACGCGCAGCAGGGCTCGCCGTCAACCTTGGCGGAAATCTTTTCGAGCAGCGGGCCGAGGGCCTTGTAGGACTCCTTGGAGCCGCCGGGCATGATCGACGGGCCGTTGAGCGCGCCCTCCTCGCCGCCGGAGACACCCACGCCCACGAAGTGCAGGTCCTTCTTGGCGAGGGCTGCTTCCCGCCGGCGGGTGTCTTCATAGTGGGAGTTGCCGGCGTCGATGATGATGTCGCCCGGTTCCAGCAGCGGTTCGAGCTGTTCGATGACCGAGTCCACCGGCTTGCCGGCCTTGACCATGATCAGCACGCGCCGGGGCTTCTCCAGCGAGTCCACCAGTTCCTGGAGGGTTTCGGTGCGGATGAAGTCACCTTCGGATCCGTACCGCTCCAGCAGCGCGTCGGTCTTCTCCACGGACCTGTTGTGCAGGGCGACAGTGAAGCCGTTCCGCGCGAGGTTACGGGCCAGGTTGGCACCCATCACCGCAAGGCCGGTGACACCGATATGTGCAGACATCAAAACTCCAATTCATTGCTTCAGGACGAATGGCGGCGGCCTCGTCGAAACCGCCCGCCATGACCAGGGTCGGAATAAAGCATATATATTCAGGAGGTATCAGGAAAGGGGCAACCGGATAATGGAACGCTTTGTGTCGCCGCCCGCCGCCTCGAGCCTGGCCCCCGGCCCGTTCCCACTAGGCTTAACGCCATGACCAGCAGCCTGCACCACCGTGCCATCGAAAATCTCGGCACCCGCATCATTGCTGGCGAGCTGCCTGCTGGCCATGTCATGCTCGCCGAGCAGCTCGAAGACGAACTCAAGGTTTCCCGGTCCGTGATCCGTGAAGCAGTCCGCGTGCTGCAATCACTGGGGCTGGTGGAAACCACGAAGCGGGTGGGCATCAGGGTCCTGCCGCCCAGCCGCTGGAACCCCTTCGACCCGCAGGTCATCCGGTGGCGGCTGGCCAGTGATGCCCGCGGTGCGCAGCTTCGCTCCCTCGCCGAACTGCGGGCGGCCGTTGAACCTGCCGCGGCGGAGCTCGCCGCCCAGAACGCACCCGCCCCGCTAAGGCTCGAGCTGGTGGACGTGGCCTATGCCATGCGCGACGCCGGTCACAGCGGCGAAGTGCCGCGCTTCCTGGACCTGGACATCCAGTTCCATTCCCTGCTGCTCTCCGGCTCCGGCAACGAGATGTTCGCCAACCTCATGGGCCAGGTGGCGGAGACCCTTACCGGCCGAACGGTACATGGCCTCATGCCCGACCACCCCAACGAGGCTGCCCTGCAGTGGCATGTGGACGTGGCGGAAGCGATCGCAAGGGGTGACGCCGCAGCCGCGAGGGAGGGATCCGACCGGATCCTTCGCCGGACCATGGCCCGAATGGCGGATACCTGGACCGAGCAGCCGCGGGTCTTCATCCCGGTCCGCCGCTGACGGCCCTGTCCCCCAACGCCAGGTAATCGGCCCCAAGTAACGCTCCAGACACATTCAGTTGTAACTTTTTGTTTCCTGGGGTTCACGGTATATTCATTTCAGACCCTCCACCGCGGCATCCCCCAATAGTCGCGGTGGAGGGTTTTCCAATGCCCGCAGGCAGGCCCTTCCCTTAGGACCGGTGCTAGGCCGCGCCGGCCAGGGACTCCCGCAGGCGCCAGCCGCCCCCGAGTCCGTCACGTTCCAGCACCATGGTGGTCAGGGCGGAGTTCCTGTTGCTTCCCAAGCGCACCTGGACCTGCAGGACCTCCACATCCACCCGGCTTCTACCCCTTGGCATCCTCCGATGGGTTTCCCACCAATTGATCCGCTCGAACCATCTCACCGGCTCGGCACCCACGGACCATTCCCGCCCCCGGCAGACCACCGCCGTCGGCATTCCATCCCCGCCCCTGCGGACTATCACGTGTTCCATGACTGAAAAGCTATGGCGGGGGTCCGACATTCCGGCTGTGCCGCCAACGACAAAACCCCGCATCTCCATAGGCCTGGACGGGCCGGAAACGCGGGGTTTTTTTGGTGGGTCCTACCGGGATCGAACCGATGACATCCACGGTGTAAACGTGGCGCTCTACCAGCTGAGCTAAAGACCCAAGGTGCTGAATCCGGCGTTTCCGCCGCAACCAACGAACATAGACTCTACCTGACGCGGAGCCCTAAACGCGAATCGGCACAGGGGCCGCAATCACGAGCCCGCATGTCAGAGCGGCGGCAGGTTCCCGGCAAGCCAGGAGAGCGACTCCGAAACGCCCGCTTCCAGCTTGATGGTGGCTTTGTCGTCCCCGCGGGTTTCGCCCCGGTTGATGATCACCACAGGTTTGCCGTCCTTGGCCGCGTGCCGCACGAACCGCAAACCGCTCATCACGGTCAGCGAGGAACCCGCAACCACCAGCGCGGCAGCCTCGTCCACCATCGCGTAGGCCTTCTCCACCCGCTCCTTCGGAACGTTCTCGCCAAAATAGACGAAATCCGGCTTTAGGGTTCCGCCGCATGCCGGGCAGGCAGCGACCACGAAACTGCTGATCAACGCCCTGTCCTCCACGGTGGCGTCGGCATCAGGCGCCATTTCCACAAGCCCCGTGGCCGCCGCGCGCTCCAGGAAGTCCGGATTGAGTTCCCCCAGCATTCCGGCCAGGAGCTTCCGCGAATAGGTGCGCGCGCAGTCAAGGCAGACCACTTGGTCAAACCTGCCGTGAAGGTCGATGACATTCGCACTGCCGGCATCCTCATGCAGGCGGTCCACGTTCTGCGTAATCAGGCCAGTGAGGTAACCCCGCCGTTCGAGGTGGGCGGCCGCAAAGTGCCCCGGGTTCGGATCCGCATGCCGGAGATGCGACCAGCCGATGTGGTTCCGCGCCCAGTACCGCTGCCGGTTCGCTGCATCGCGAATGAACTCCTGATACGTCATGGGGGTCCGGGGCGGCGAGCCCGGGCCCCGGTAGTCGGGGATGCCCGAATCAGTGCTGAGCCCGGCGCCCGTCAGCAGCGCGAAGCGCATTCCGCCCAGGAGGTCACGGATCCTGCCCAGGACCTCAAGGTCTTCGCCGGAGGGGCTGGCATGGGGTGCAGGCGGCATGCTGGCAAAGCCCGTCAGGCCTACCCCGTGCCGCTGCCCTTCCATGGCAGCTCACGCCTCCGCCAGGCCGGCAAGTGCCGCGCGGTACTCCTCGAAGTCCCTTGCCTGGCCCCTCGGGTTCACCACGGTGTACCGGATTGTTCCGGCCGCATCGATGATGAACGTGCCGCGCCTGGCCATTCCGGTCTCCTCGTC
The DNA here is from genome assembly GCF_059089865.1 of Arthrobacter sp. Y3221157. NCBI lineage: Bacteria > Bacillati > Actinomycetota > Actinomycetes > Micrococcales > Micrococcaceae > Arthrobacter > Arthrobacter sp. Y3221157. The sequence goes on along the minus strand of NZ_JBNHFD010000073.1, from coordinate 1,728 downwards.
GAAAACACCGTAGGAGGAAGCGACGCCGCCGTGGGGCCAGAAGTCCGCCAGCAGGTCGAATCCGTATCCTTCCTGCTCAGCGTAGGCCCGGAGGCTGAACTTGCTGTCAACCGATACTGCCAGGACCGTGGCGTCCGCGTTCTCGAACACAGCCAGGTTGTCCCGGATCTCGCACAGCTCACCGGTGCAAATGCCCGAAAAGGCGAAGGGATAGAAAACCAGGACCACGTTCTGGCCCCGGAACGACGAAAGCCGGACCGGCTCGCCATACTGGTTGGAAAGCTCAAAGTCAGGGGCTGTCCCGCCGACCGCAGGGACAGCAGCAGAGGCAGCGGCAAGCGCTGCCGTCACTTGTTCTTCCTGCTCACCAGGCGGCTGGCGCTCCAGTCCTTGGATACACCTGCGGACGTGGTGACGTGCAGGCCGGCGGTGGGCGCGGCTTCCTGGATGTCCGCCGGTGAGACGTAGCCGCCGCGGCCGGACTTGGGGGTCAGCAGCCAGACGACGCCGTTCTCGCTCAGCGTCGTCAGCGAATCCATGAGGCTGTCCACCAGGTCGCCGTCGCCATCGCGCCACCAGAAGATGACGGCGTCCGCAACCTCGTGGTCATCCTCGTCCAGCAACTCCGAACCGGTGAGGTCCTCTATATCGTCACGCAAGTCGAAATCGACATCGTCGTCGTAACCGAACTCCTGAATCAGATCCCCGTTCTTGAAACCCAATTTTTCCGCCACATTTACCGAAGTGGCGGCGTCGGCCTCGCTCACGTGTTCCTCCAATGCCTTAGATATGCAGTGCGCATAGTGATTTCCATTACTCCCCAAGCCAACACCCTTTGTGCCTGCGCTTCAAGCTGCCGCCCCCGGCGTGCGGCATATTCTGCGTCACATGGGTGCGGCCGCCCGCTTTGCAGCGGCTTTTCGTCACAGAACCAGTATGACGGCGAAATACAACTGAAGTGCCCACCCTGCGGCTACGCATCGCCTTGCGGTGAGGGCTAGAGTGGCTGGTGACAACTATGCCTGCGGGACAACAACCTTGTAACTCCGTGCAGACATAGGAGCTCTAGGACCCTGCCCGGCACACATGACCGGGCTGTTGTAACCGATACGTCGCACACGGCGTATATACGCCGGGCAGTCACCCTGCCTGGCCTGAGTGCGCCGATTCATGCGCGCAAAGAGAGGTTGGACGTGGCTGCAGGAGAAGATACCTCCCATATCCTCAGCGGGTTGACTAACCAGCTGCCTGATCGTGATCCGGAAGAGACTGCCGAGTGGGTTGAGTCCCTGGACGCGCTGATCAGGGAACAGGGTACCGAGCGTGCCCAATTCATCATGCGGAGCCTGCTGCAGCGCGCGGGCGCGCAGAGCGTCGGGGTGCCGATGGTGACCACCACCGATTACGTGAACACGATCCCGGTGGACCAGGAAGCACCGTTCCCGGGCAACGAGGAATACGAACGCCGCTACCGGGCGTACATGCGCTGGAACGCCGCGGTGATGGTGCACCGGGCGCAACGGCCGGACATCGCCGTCGGCGGGCACATTTCCACCTACGCCGGCGCGGCCACCCTGTACGAGGTCGGGTTCAACCATTTCTTCCGCGGCAAGGATGCCCCCGGCGGCGGGGACCAGGTGTTCTTCCAGGGCCACGCGTCCCCGGGCATGTACGCCCGCGCGTTCATGGAAGGCCGCCTCTCGGAGGAGGACCTGGACGGGTTCCGGC
>NZ_JBNHFD010000072.1:0-20625 GCF_059089865.1 Arthrobacter sp. Y3221157 | reverse complement strand
GGCGCCGGCCCAGGCTCCGTCGACCGGCCACCACCAGGCCAGCGCCCAGCCGGTCCACGCCGGTGTTGGTGCCGCAGGGCTCAGCAGCTGGGGCCAGCAGCGTCCTTCCGCCGTCCCTGCAGACTCCGGGTTCGACGTCGACCTTCCTTCCGTGGTGGAGCCGGACCTTACCGGTAACCACCCGGATGACCTGGATGTCCCCGACTTCCTGAAGTAGGCCCCGGCTTGTTCCATTGGCGCGCCGACATCCTGCCCGGGGTGTCGGCCGCATTCACGAATACGGACGCCGGCAACCTCGCGCTGCATGTCGGTGATGATCCTGCCCGGGTGCAGCGGCGGCGTGCCGAGCTTGAACGGACCATGGGCGTGGCGCCGGCCGGACTGCGGTTCATGAACCAGGTCCACGGCACGGCGGTGGCCGTCATGCAGCCGGACACCGCAACGCCCGAGGCTGACGCCATGGTCTCCCGCGGAGTGCCTCTTGCCGTGATGGTGGCAGACTGCATCCCCGTGCTCCTTGCGGCCGAATCCGCGGATGGTCCGGTCCTCGCTGCCGTCCACGCAGGGCGCCCGGGAATCGCCAACGGGGTCATCCCGGCAGCGGTGGAGAGCATGAAGTCCCTGGGCGCGGGCGCCATCCGCGCCTGGCTGGGTCCATCAATCTGCGGACGCTGCTACGAGGTTCCCGCCGTGCTCCAGGACGAGGTGGCGGCGGAAGTGCCCGCCGCCCGCAGCACCACGTCCTGGGGCACACCCGGACTGGACCTGCCGGCCGGCGCGCGGAGCCAGCTTGAACGCGCAGGCGTGGAGGTGGCGTACACCGGAGCATGCACGTTGGAGACAGAGTCACTCTTCTCCTACCGGCGCAACAGGGAAACAGGCAGGTTCGCGGGTCTGGTGTGGTGCCATGACTGACGTGCCGGATGCAAGGGATTCCCGCACTGCCGAACTTGCCGGGAGGCTCGCCGTGGTCCGGCGGCGCATCGAAGCAGCCGCAGCAGCCGCAGGCCGCGAGGACCGCCTGCCCACGCTGATCGTGGTCACCAAGTTCCACCCCGCCGGGGACATCCGCCGGCTCGCTGGGCTGGGCGTGACGGACGTCGGCGAAAACAGGGACCAGGAGGCCGCCGCCAAGGCCGCGGAACTGGCGGACTGCGGGCTGATGTGGCACTTCGTAGGCCAGCTCCAGACCAAGAAAGCAAAGTCGGTTGCCCGCTACGCCGCCGCGGTGCACTCCGTGGACCGGCCCCAGCTGGTGGAGGCGCTGGCGAAGGCCGTTTCGGCAGCACAGGCAAGCGCAGGCAGGGCGCCACTGGAATGCTTCATCCAGGTCAGCCTCGAGGACGACGCCGGGGCACACCGCGGCGGTGCCGCCCCCGCCGACGTGCCCCGGCTGGCCGAACAGATCGCGGCGGCCGACGGCCTGCGCCTGGCAGGCGTGATGGCGGTGGCCCCGCTCGGTGCCGCGCCCGAGCCGGCCTTCGAAAAGCTCGCCGGCGTCTCGGCGCACCTGGTGGCGGAGCACCCGGCGGCCACGGGCATCTCGGCCGGCATGAGCCAGGACCTGGAGGCAGCGGTCAAGTTCGGGGCGACACACCTGCGGATCGGTTCCGATATTCTCGGATCACGTCCCGCAGTGGGGTAGCGTCGGTCCTGTTGGAAGTGATGGGCGGGGGACCCCAATGCTGTCAAGTCATTGGACGACCCGCGTACGGGACACGAATAGGAGTCGACCATGGCCGGCGCTCTGCGCAAGACAATGATCTATCTTGGGCTCGCCGACGGCGACGAGCATTACGAGTCCGAGCAACAGACCGCACGTAAGGATGAGGACGAAACGATGGAAGTTGACCGCGAGGAGCGCCGTGCACCCGCACCCGTCCGCGAGGTCAGCCGCGAAGCGTCCTACACCCCTGAAGAGGAATACCGCGCCCCAGTGACCCCCATCAAGCGAGCGGCTTCGAGCCGCGAAGAGACCGGCGGCCTGCGCCAGATCACCACCATCCACCCGCGCTCCTACAATGACGCCAAACTCATCGGCGAGAGCTTCCGGGACGGCATTCCGGTGATCATGAACGTCACCGATATGGGCGAAGCGGACGCGAAGCGCCTGGTGGACTTCTCCGCAGGACTCGTATTCGGGCTGCGGGGGAGCATTGAACGGGTGACCAACAAGGTTTTCCTGCTGTCGCCGTCGTATGTCGAAGTCATCGGCGACGACAAGAAGGCAAGCGACAACACAGCCAGCTTCTTCAACCAGAGCTGACCATAAGGCAGGATCCGGATGCCAGGCAGGGACACCTGTCTGGCATCTGTGCTGAAATAGACGGGAAGCATCGGCAACAGACTGCCGTACCCACAATGGACATGGAGATATGAATTAAGTCATGGGAATTGTTTTCGGACTTGTCTATCTCGCGCTCCTGCTGTTTTTTGTGGCCCTCATCATCCGCCTGGTGTACGACTGGGTCCAGATGTTTGCCCGGGAGTGGAGGCCGCGCGGGGCCGCCCTGGTGGCCGCGCACGCCGTGTACACCATCACCGATCCGCCCCTGAAGGTCCTGCGCCGGCTGATTCCGCCCCTTCGCCTGGGCGGCATCTCGCTGGACCTGGGTTTCCTGATCCTCTTCATTGCCGTAAGCATTGCCATGGGAATCACCCGGGGACTCGCCTGATTTACCGGATAGACCAGCAGCGCAGCCTGGACCCGCGGGAACAGTTACTGTGAAGCGTAGAAACTCGCGTTTGACACTGCAGTGTTGAATTAGAGTAAGCAGACCAAATTTAGGTACCGTAGTTTTGACGGCCGGAAGGCCTACTGACTAACCAGACCAGTGAGGTGACCAGATGGCTTTGACGCCAGAAGACGTTGTCAATAAGCGCTTTCAGCCGACCAAGTTCCGTGAGGGCTACGACCAGGATGAAGTTGACGACTTCCTGGACGAGATTGTCGTGGAGCTCCGCCGCCTGAACCAGGAGAACGACGAGCTCCGCAAGAAGCTTGCCGAAGCCGGTTCCAGCGTTCCTGCCAGCGCCGCCGCCGCACCCGTAGTGGAGAAGGTCCCCGCGCCCGTCAAGTCCGACAAGGACGAAGCACGCGAAAAGGCCGAGGCTGAAGCCAAGGCCGCCGAAGCGGCCAAGAAGAAGGAGGCGCAGGCTCCCGCTCCGGTTGCTGCCGCACCCGCTCCTGCCAGCCAGGCCGCCGTCGCCACGCCGGCCGCCGAATCCGCCGCAGGCCTGCTGGCCATGGCGCAGCAGATGCACGACCGCCACGTTGCTGACGGCCAGGCGCAGAAGGACAAGATCATCGCCGAGGCGCAGATCGAAGCCAGCAGCCTCGTCAACGACGCCCAGGAAAAGTCCCGCAAGATCCTTGGCGCCCTCGAGCAGCAGCGGTCCGTCCTGGAACGCAAGGTGGAGCAGCTCCGCGGCTTCGAGCGCGATTACCGCTCACGCCTGAAGGCCTACATCGAAGGCCAGCTCCGCGACCTCGATGCCCGCGGCTCAGTGGCTACGCCGGAAGTAAGCGAAGCCAACTAGTCCGTCAAGCACGTATTCTGAAAGCCGGTGGCTGAGGATTCCTCGGCCGCCGGCTTTCGGCATTGACAGCTGTTTTACGAATGAAAGCACCATGACTGACGAACTCGCTGCAGACGCTGCACGCCCTGTCCCGCCCTCACCGCGCCCCCGCCGGGCCGTGCTGCTCTCCCTCTTCGCCGGGTTCGCAGTCTTTGCCTATGTCCTGGACCAGCTGACCAAGCTGTGGGTCACCTCCACCATGGTGGAAGGGGAACGGATCCCGGTCTTCCCCCCGCTGCTGCACTGGTACTTCATCCGCAACTCGGGCGCCGCGTTCTCCATCGGCGAAAACGTCACCTGGGTGTTCTCCATCATCATGGCCGTTGTCGCCATCGCCATCGTCCTCCAGATCCGGAAGTTGGGCTCAAAATGGTGGGCCCTTGCCCTGGGCCTGCTCCTGGGCGGAGCGCTGGGCAACCTTACCGACCGGCTGTTCCGGGAGCCGTCCTTCGGCATGGGGCACGTGGTCGACTTCATCCAGCTTCCCAACTTCGCCATCTTCAACATCGCCGATTCCGCCGTTGTATCCGCCGTCGCCATCATCTGCATCCTGACCCTGCGCGGGGTCGCACTGGACGGCACCCGGCTTGCCCCGGAGCGCAAGGAAAAGTCCGGCGATGCCTGAGCGGTATGTCGTTGCCGAGGAATTCGCCGGCTCCCGGGCCGACGCCGGGCTGGCCGGAATCCTGGGCGTCTCCCGCTCCATGGCGGCGACCCTGATAGCGGAGGGCCACGTGGTGAGCCGGGGCAAGGCCCTGGGCAAATCGGCAAAGCTGGCTGCGGGGGACGTCCTGGACGTCAGCATGCCGGAACGGCGGGACCCGCTCGAAGTCGTGGAGGAAGTTGTGGAAGGCCTGAAGATCCTGCTGGACGACGACGATTTCGTCGTCGTCGATAAACCCGTGGGCGTTGCCGCGCACCCGTCGCCGGGTTGGGTGGGACCCACTGTAGTGGGCGGCCTCGCAGGCGCCGGATACCGTATCTCCACCTCCGGCTCGCCTGAAAGGGCCGGCATCGTGCACCGGCTCGACGTCGGAACATCCGGCGTCATGGTGGTGGCCAAGACCGAACGGGCCTACACGGCCTTGAAGCGCGCCTTCAAGGAGCGGACCGTGGACAAGGTGTACCACGCCGTGGTGCAGGGCCTGCCCGACCCCCTGACCGGCACCATCGATGCACCCATCGGCCGGCACCCCGGCCACGACTGGCGGTTCGCCGTGATCGAGGACGGCCGGGAGTCCGTCACGCACTACGAGGTGATCGAGGCGTTCGGCAAGGCCAGCCTGGTGGAAGTCCACCTTGAGACGGGCCGGACCCACCAGATCCGCGTCCACTTTTCCGCGCTCCGGCACCCCTGCGCCGGGGACCTGACGTACGGCGCCGATCCCCGGCTCGCCGCCACCCTGGGCCTGACCCGGCAGTGGCTGCACGCACGCGAACTTGCGTTCGACCACCCCGCCACGGGGGAGCGGATCCGGGTCACCAGCGACTACCCGCAGGACCTCGCGTATGCCCTTGAGGTCCTGGGGTCCGGGCGGGCCTGACGCGGGCGGCCGGGGGCCAACGCTTAGAATAGTGCGGTGACTTCCAGCAATGATTCGTTTGTCCACCTGCACACCCACACCGAATATTCCATGCTGGATGGAGCAGCCCGCCTGGAAGAGCTGTTCGATGAAACCGAACGCCTGGGCATGCCCGCGCTGGCCACCACCGACCACGGGTACCTGTTCGGCGCCTTCGACTTCTGGCAGAAGGCCCAGGCCAAGGGCATCAAACCGATCATCGGCGTCGAAGCCTATGTGACTCCCGGCACCGCGCGCACGGACAAGGAGCGTGTCCGCTGGGGGGACGAGTCGCAGCGCAAGGACGACGTCTCCGGCGGTGGCTCCTACACCCACATGACCCTGCTGAGCTACAACAACGTGGGCATGCGGAACCTCTTCCGTGCCTCGTCCATCGCCTCGCTTGACTCGGTCTTCGGCAAGTGGCCGCGCCTGGACCGCGAGCTCCTCAACACCTACTCCGAGGGCCTCATCGCCACTACCGGCTGCCCGTCCGGGGAAGTGCAGACCAGGCTCCGGCTGGGCCAGTACCGCGAAGCGCTGGAGGCGGCCGCCGAGTTCCGGGACATCTTCGGCGCGGAAAACTACTTCTGCGAACTGATGGACCACGGCCTGGACATCGAACGCCGCGTCACCGGCGACCTGCTTCGGCTTGCCAAGGAACTCAACCTGCCCCTGGTGGCCACCAACGACCTCCACTACACCCATGAACACGACGCCAAGGCCCACGAGGCGCTGCTGGCCATCCAGTCGGGTTCCACCCTGCTCGAGCCCACCTACGACAACGGGGGTTCGCGCTTCGCCTTCTCCGGCAGCGGCTACTACCTGAAGTCCCCGCAGGAGATGCGCGAACTCTTCCGCGACCACCCCGAAGCCTGCGACAACACCCTCCTGATCGCCGAGCGCTGCGAGGTGTCCTTCAACACGGACGCCAACTACATGCCCCGGTTCCCCTGCCCGCCCGGCGAGGACGAGACCTCCTGGCTGGTCAAGGAAGTGGACAAGGGCCTGCAGTACCGTTACCCGAAGGGCGTGCCGGACGAGGTCCGCAAGCAGGCCGACTACGAGCTGGGCGTCATCACCTCCATGGGCTTCCCGGGCTACTTCCTGGTGGTGGCGGACTTCATCAACTGGGCCAAGAACAACGGCATCCGGGTGGGTCCTGGCCGTGGTTCCGGCGCCGGCTCCATGGTGGCCTACGCCATGCGCATCACCGACCTCGACCCCCTGCGGCACGGCCTGATCTTCGAACGCTTCCTCAACCCCGACCGTGTCTCCATGCCCGACTTCGACGTCGACTTCGATGACCGGCGGCGGCCCGAGGTCATCGACTACGTCACGCGCAAATACGGCGACGAGCGCGTAGCGATGATCGTCACCTACGGCACCATCAAAACCAAGCAGGCGCTCAAGGACTCCTCCCGCGTCCTGGGCTACCCCTTCAGCATGGGCGAACAGCTCACCAAGGCGCTGCCGCCCGCCGTCATGGCGAAGGACATTCCGCTCGCCGACATCCAGAACCCGGAAGCGAAGCGCTACAGCGAGGCAGGGGACTTCCGCCAGCTCATCGCCACGGATCCCGAGGCCGCCAAGGTGTTCGAAACCGCGCTCGGCATTGAAGGGCTGAAGCGCCAGTGGGGCGTCCACGCCGCCGGCGTGATCATGTCCTCGGATCCGATCATCGACGTCATCCCGATTATGCGCCGGTTCCAGGACGGGCAGGTGATCACCCAGTTCGATTACCCCACGTCCGAGGGACTGGGCCTGATCAAGATGGACTTCCTGGGCCTGCGGAACCTGACGATCATTTCCGACGCCCTCGAGAACATCAAGATGAACCGCGGTATCGACCTGGACCTCGAAAACCTCGAGCTGGACGACGCCGCCTCCTACGAGCTGCTGGCCCGCGGCGACACGCTGGGCGTGTTCCAGCTCGACGGCGGCCCCATGCGGTCCCTGCTCAAGCTCATGAAGCCTGACAACTTCGAAGACATCTCCGCCGTGCTGGCCCTGTACCGGCCCGGCCCCATGGGCGCCAACGCCCACACGGACTACGCGCTCCGCAAGAACGGCGTCCAGGAAGTGGTCCCCATCCACCCTGAACTGGAGGAGCCGCTCAGGGAGATCCTCGGCGGGACGTTCGGCCTGATCGTGTACCAGGAGCAGGTCATGGCGGTAGCGCAGAAGCTGGCGGGGTACTCGCTGGGCCAGGCAGACATCCTGCGCCGCGCCATGGGCAAGAAGAAGAAGTCCGAACTGGACAAGCAGTTCGCCGGCTTCTCCCAGGGCATGCAGGACAACGGCTACTCCATGGAGGCCGTCAAGACCCTGTGGGACATCCTGCTGCCGTTCTCCGACTACGCCTTCAACAAGGCCCACTCGGCCGCTTACGGCGTGATCTCCTACTGGACCGCGTACCTCAAGGCGCACTATGCGCCGGAGTACATGGCCGCCCTGCTGACCTCCGTGGGTGACGACAAGGACAAGTCGGCCATCTACCTCAACGAATGCCGGCGCATGGGCATCACCGTGCTTCCGCCGGACGTCAACGAATCCGCCCTGAACTTCACCCCGGTGGGCAACGACATCCGCTTCGGGATGGGGGCCATCCGGAACGTCGGCGTCAACGCGGTGGAGGCCATGGTGGCGGCCCGCGAAAGCGAGGGCGCCTACACGTCCTTCAAGGATTACCTGATGAAGGTTCCGGCGGTGGTCTGCAACAAGCGCACCATCGAATCGCTGATCAAGTCAGGTGCCTTCGATTCTCTGGGGCACACCCGCCGCGCCCTGGCCATGGTCCATGAAGAGGCCATTGATTCGGTCATCACCCTGAAGCGGAACGAGGCAATAGGCCAGTTCGACCTCTTTGCCGGGATCGGGGAGGCGGAGTCGGAGTCGTCCCTCAGCATCGAGATCCCGGACCTGCCGGAGTGGGAGAAGAAGGACAAGCTGTCCTTCGAACGGGACATGCTGGGCCTGTACGTTTCGGACCACCCGCTGCAGGGCCTGGAAGGCCTCCTCAGCCAGCACGCGGAGATGAGCATCACGTCGGTGCTGGGGGAGGACGGGCCGCAGGACGGCGCCATCATCACCATCGCCGGAATGATCACGTCCCTGAGCCGCCGGATTGCCAAGGCCAGCGGCAACGCCTACGCCCGGGCGGAGGTTGAGGACCTGGGCGGTTCCATGGAAGTGATGTTCTTCGGCCAGGTCTACGGTCCCATCGCGTCGGTGCTGGCCGAGGACCTGATCGTGGTGGTCAAGGGCCGCCTGCAGAAGCGGGACGACGGCGCGGTGACGCTGAACTGCATGGAGCTTTCCGTCCCGGACCTGAGCGAGGGCATGAACGGTCCCCTGGTGATCACCATGCCCACGCACAAGGCCACGGAGGCCGTAGTCACTGAGCTGGGCGACGTGCTGCGCACCCACCGGGGCAACTCCGAGGTCCGCCTGCACCTGCAGGGCGATACCCGCACGGAGGTCATGGCCCTGCCCGTGCACCTCCGGGTGAACCCCAGCCCGTCCCTGTTCGGCGACCTCAAAGTGCTGCTCGGTCCGGCCTGCCTGGACGCCTGACAAAGCCGCGGACGACGACGGGCTGCACGTTCCGCCGTCGTCCGCGGTTCGCGGCGGGAAGCGTCAGATCTCGTAGTCCAGGGGCATGGGCTGCCCGTAGGCGCCGCCGTGGTACAGCAGGGGCGACCCTTCGCCGCCCACCTGGCCGTCAATCACCTGGACCACCACCACTGCGTTGTTCTCGAAGGAGAGCCGCATCTGTACCTCGCCGACGAGCCAGCCGGCAACGTCCTTCAGGATGGGCACGCCGTGCGGCCCGATCTCCCAGTGGTTGCCTTCGAAGCGGTTGCCCGGGCGGGCAAAGCGAGCGGCCAGTTCCTGGTTCTCCAGCCCCAGCATGTGGACGCCCAGGTACTGCGTGTTGGCCACGGCCGGCCAGGACCTGGAGCTGCGGGCCATGTTGAATGTGAACCGCGGCGGTTTGGCTGACAGCGACGCCACCGACGTTGCAGTGAACCCGTAAGGCTCGTCCTGGTAGTTCACCGTGATGATGGCAACCCCCGCGGCATGGCGCCGGAACAGCTCCCGGAACGTCTGCTCGAAGGGCGCGCTGTTGTCGGCCACCGAAAACTCCTGACATGGATGGGTGCTTCCCTCCAAGCGTATTGTCCGCAGGCTCCACGGGGGAATCGCCTGTCGGAGCGGGTCAGCGCGTTGCGCCGCCGGAACGTTTGTTAAGGTTTGTTGCATGGTCAAACTTTCCCGCCGTACTTCCTCGCGGCTGCCGTGGGCCCTTCTGGTGGTTCCGGCGGCGGCGGGTGTTCCGGCGGGCATCCTGTGGTGGCTGCTCGCTCCCGGCGGCCTGAACCTGATCACCAGGGATTTCGGCCTCGCAGCGGGGACCAACCCGGCAGTCTGGCTGCCGCGCGACCTGACCCTTGCCGCCATCCTGGTTGTTGCCGGCTGCGTGCTGGGCGTCTTCCTGGCGGACAAGAAACGCGCCAACCCGCAGGCGGCACTGCTGCTGGGGCTCGGCGGCGCCATTGCGGGCAGCATCCTGGCATGGCAGGCAGGCGTGTTGTCCGCCAGCCTTTGGGGACCGGCGGTGGATGCATCCGCCAACGCGAGCATCGCCTTCTCGCTCCGGGCTCTGCCGGTGCTGCTGCTGTGGCCGGCGGCTGCGGCGATCTCCGTCTTCGTGCTGGAACTGCAGGATTTGCTGGGAAAGAAGCCAGGCAGCGGCGCCGACGCGGCCGGTCCCGCCCCGGGCCGTACCGCACCATGACGGCAGCCACAGCAGCGGGCCGTTGGCAGGGGCACCCGCTCCGGCCCGTAAAATGGTGCGGTGACCATTTCTTCGGAGTTTCCCGCCCCCGCGACTGCCGCCGTGAACTTTCGCACCATTGATGTGCGGGGACAAAGCCTCACCCTCGCTGGCCTGCGCGCAGCGGTGCCGCGGGCCAAGGGCCAGACTGTTGCCGACGCCGAAGAAAGAGTCCTGGACATCATTGCTGCCGTCCGGCGCCGCGGCTTCGCGGCCCTCGGCGAGTTGGCGCTCCGCTTCGATGGCGTGACCCAGGAGCACCCCCTGGTTCCGCAAGACGTCCTCGCGGGCGCACTGGAACAGCTGGACCCGGCGGTGCGTGCGGCCCTTGAGGAATCCATCAGCCGCGCACGCAGGTTCGCGGACGGGCAGCGCCCGCGCAACGTTGACGTGGAACTGGGGGACGGCGCCGTGGTCAGCCAGAACTGGGTGCCGGTGGCGCGGGTGGGGCTGTATGTGCCTGGCGGCCTCGCCGTGTACCCGTCCTCGGTGATCATGAACGTGGTCCCGGCTCTTGCCGCCGGGGTGGAGTCCATTGCCCTCGCTTCACCCCCGCAGAAGGAATTCGGCGGCCTGCCCCACCCCACCATCCTTGCTGCGGCAGCGCTGCTCGGCATCACCGAGGTGTACGCGATCGGCGGGGCGCAGGCCATCGCCGCCTTCGCCTACGGCGTGGCGGAAACGCCTGCCGGTCCTGCCCTCGAGCCCGTGGATGTGGTGACGGGTCCGGGCAACATCTTCGTGGCCACCGCCAAGCGCCTGGTCAAGGGCGTGGTCGGTATCGACTCCGAGGCCGGCACCACGGAGATCGCCATCCTGGCCGATGCCTCGGCCCAGCCCGCGCTCGTCGCCGCGGACCTGATCAGCCAGGCCGAACACGACCCCCAGGCAGCCTCGGTTCTCATCACCGATTCGGAGGACCTTGCCTCCGCAGTCCGGGCTGAACTCGACCGGCAGGCTGCCGCCACCAAGCACTTGGACCGGGTGCGCGAGGCGCTCTCGGGGCCGCAGTCCGGCGTCGTCCTGGTGGACGGCCTCGACCAGGGCATTGCCGCCTGCGACGCCTACGCCGCCGAACACCTGGAGATCATGACTCGCGACGCGTCTGCTGTCGCCGCCCGGATCCGGAACGCCGGCGCCATCTTCGTGGGGGACTACAGCCCGGTCAGCCTGGGAGACTACTGCGCGGGCTCCAACCACGTGCTTCCCACCAGCGGCACGGCCGCCTTCTCGTCCGGGCTCAACGTGACCACGTTCCTGCGCGCCATCCAGGTGGTCAACTACAGCCGTGAGGCGCTCAAGGAAGTCAGCGGCCACATCGTGAATCTCTCCCGCGCGGAGGATCTTCCGGCTCACGGCGACGCCGTCACCGCGCGGTTTCCGGAGGACTAGCACTACATCTAGTAATTACAGGCTTGTCATTACGCTACATATGCCCGTAAACTGGAAGGCGCTACAGCGCGGATCTTCCGCGCGCTCATTTGGGATATCCCGGCAGCGGGACAATGCGAGGGAGGGACACCATGTACTGTCCGTTCTGCCGCAACCCTGACTCCCGCGTGGTGGACAGCCGCATGGCGGATGACGGCTCGGCCATCCGGCGGCGCCGGCAGTGCCCCGAGTGCGGCCGCCGGTTCACCACGGTGGAAACCACCAGCCTCTCCGTCATCAAGCGCTCCGGCGTGGGCGAGCCCTTCAGCCGCAGCAAGGTGATCAACGGCGTGCGCAAGGCCTGCCAGGGCCGGCCCGTCAGTGAGGATGACCTCGCGCTGCTTGCCCAGGAAGTGGAGGAGCAGATCCGCGCGTCCGGCGCCGCGGAAATCGACGCACACGAGGTTGGCCTGATTATCCTGGGGCCGCTGCAGAAGCTGGACAAGGTGGCGTACCTCCGGTTCGCCAGCGTCTACCAGGCCTTCGAATCCCTCGAGGATTTCGAAACGGCCATCTCCCTGCTGCGCCACGAGGCGGAGCAGGATGCCAAGGGCGCGCCGGCGAAAAACGCCAAGGGCACGGAGAAAAGCCCCCTCTAATCTCCGGTGGCCGCAGCGGAGGGGAAGCCGCAGCCGCCACCGGCACATAAGACAGGACGTCCCCTTCCGGTACCGGAAGGGGACGTCCTGTCTTTAAGCGTCGTCCGTTCCCGGACTACTTTGCCAGCTTGTGCTTCAGTGCGATCTCGATGGCGGCGCCCACGATGCCTGCCTCGTTCCGCAGGACTGCGGGAACAATGGGGGTGCGCAGTTTCAGCTTGGGCAGGTACTCGTCCGCGCGCTTGGAGATGCCGCCGCCAACGATGAACAGTTCGGGGGAGAACAGGAACTCCACGTGGGAGAAGTAACGCTGCAGGAGCACGCTGTACTCGTCCCAGGTCAGGCCGTCCCGTTCACGCGCCACCGCGGATGCTTTCGTTTCGGCGTCGAAGCCGTCGATTTCCAGGTGGCCCAGTTCGGCATTGGGGACGAGCTTGCCGTCGAAGATGAAGGCTGAGCCGATGCCCGTACCGAGGGTGATCACCAGGACGGTACCGCCCACGCCCGCGCCGGCACCGTAACGGGCCTCTGCGAGGCCTGCCGCGTCGGCGTCGTTAATGACCTCGACGGGCCGGTTTAGGCGCGCAGTGAGCATGGCGTCGATGTCTGTCTCCAGCCAGCTCTTGTCGACGTTGGCCGCTGAGTGCACCACCCCGTGCTGGATGATGCCCGGGAAGGTGACGCCGACCGGGGAACCGGCGGCGGGCGCCTCGGGGCGGGCCGAAAGTTCAGCCACCACCAGGGCCACGGCTTCCGTCACGGACTCGGGAGTGGCGGGCTGAGGGGTGGGAACCCGGAACCGATCACCTACCAGCTTGCCCTTCTTGAGGTCGACAATGCCGCCCTTGATTCCCGTGCCTCCGATGTCGATGCCGATCAGCGGGGCGTTCTTGTGCGACTTCTCGTCCTTCTTGGCCAAAGTGGGGTTCCGTTCGTGGCAGGTGCGGGCAGGGAAGGGCGGCCGGTGGCCGGCCCCGGAAAGGATATCCGGCCAGGGGCCGGTGGTTCAGTTCATCAGGGGTGTGAGCGCGCCAGGATGCGTGCGGCACTCAGGGCAGGGTGAGGATCTCGGCACCGGATTCGGTCACCAGCAGCGTGTGCTCGAACTGGGCGGTGCGCTTGCGATCCTTGGTGACCACGGTCCAGTCGTCCGCCCACATGTCCCACTCCACGGTGCCCAGCGTGAGCATCGGCTCGATGGTGAACACCATGCCGGCCTCGATGACGGTGCTGTAGGCCGGGGCTGCGTCGTAATGCGGGATGATCAGTCCGGTGTGGAATGCTTCCCCTACGCCGTGGCCGGTGAAATCGCGGACCACCCCATAGCCGAACCGCTTGGCGTAGGACTGGATGGCCCTGCCGATGACGTTGATCTCACGGCCGGGGGCTACGGCCTTAATGGCCCGGTTCAGCGACTCCTGTGTGCGTTCCACCAGCAGGCGGGATTCCTCGTCCACATCGCCCACCAGGAAGGTGTAGTTGGTGTCGCCGTGGACGCCGTTGATGTAGGCCGTGATGTCGATGTTGAGGATATCGCCGTCCTGGACCACAGTGCTGTCCGGGATGCCGTGGCAGATGACCTCATTCAGCGAGGAGCACAGCGACTTCGGAAATCCCCGGTAGCCGAGGGTGGAGGGGTAGGCATTGTGGTCCAGGAGGAACTCGTGGCCCACCTTGTCCAGCTGGTCCGTGGTCACGCCGGGCTGGATGTGCTTTCCCACTTCTACGATGGCCTGCGCGGCGATTTTTCCGGCGATGCGGATCTTCTCGATCGTTTCGGCTGACTTCACCTCGGACCCCGTGAATTTGGCGGGGGCGGGCCTGCCGACATACTCCGGACGGGGGATGGACGCCGGGACGGAACGCTGCGGGCCTACGGTACCGGGGGTGAGGGTGCCGATGGGTGCAGTGGAGGCAAGGGAAGGCATAGATTGATCATATAAGGCACCACAGAACGCCTAACAACCGGGAGCCGTGCGGGGCGCGCGTATGCATTTGTGTTACGCGGGTCACGCCGCAGCTTCCCTGCCTGCCGGAACGGGAGCAACGATGACTGAGTACTGGTACAACATCAGGACCCATGAGGTGGAAGAGGACCGACTCTCTGACTGGAGCCAGCTGATCGGGCCCTACCAGACACGCGAAGAGGCCGAGCACGCCCTTGAGAAGGTCCGGGCCCGCAACGAGGCGTGGGAAAAGGACGACGACGACTGACGGCAAGCGGTATTGCCTGGCCCGCGGCGCGTCCTGGGGGGAGCAGTCCTGGTCAGAAAGAGTGCTCCGGGCCGGGGAACTGCCCGGACCGCACGTCATCGCCATAGGCCGTAGCGGCATCGAGGAGCGTACTGCGCAGGTCGGCGTACTGCTTGACGAACTTGGCCATTCGGCCGCCCCGCAGGCCGGCCATGTCCTGCCAGACGAGGACCTGGCCGGTGGTTTCCTTGCCTGCGCCGATGCCCACGGTGGGGACGCTGACCGCTGCATCCACGGCAGCCGCCGTCTGGGCCGGCACCATCTCCATGAGCACGCAGAATGCGCCGGCATCGGCAAGGGCCACGGCGTCATCGATCAGGCGCTGGGCGTCGTCGCCCCGGCCCTGTACCCGGTACCCGCCCAGGGCGTGCTCGCTCTGCGGAGTGAAGCCGATGTGGGCCATGACGGGGATGCCCGCCTGCACCATGGCCCGGACGGTGGAGGCGTAGTACTGGCCGCCCTCGATCTTGACGGCGTGCGCCAGGCCTTCCTTCAGGAACCGGACCCCGGCGGCCACGGCCTGCTCCGCGGAAACCTCGTAACTGCCGAACGGCAGGTCTGCCACCACCAGTGCCCGCTTGGCGGACCTGGCGACGGCGCGGCACAGCGGAAGCAGTTCGTCCACCGTGACGGGAAGGCTGGTCTCGTTGCCGAACACGTTGTTGGACGCCGAGTCGCCCACCAGGAGGACCTCGATGCCGGCGGCGTCGAAGATTTCGGCCGTGTACTGCTCGTAAGCGGTCAGCATGGCGAATTTGGTGCCGTCGCGCTTGGCCTGCTGCAGGTGGTGGATGCGTACCTTGCCGGGCTTGGCTGCCGGGCCGGGTGCCGGTGCCTGCGCAGGCCCGTTGCCATAGGGTGCGGGGACTTCGGCGGACGCGCTGGAGTTCGAGCTGTTGCTTGAGGCCATGGCATGAGCGTAGTGCGGTACCTGCCGTCCTAGCTACAGGGCCTGGGCCGCGTGCGGGGTGATAAGGGTCATATGCGCCGGGCGCCCACATATGTTGCCCGACCGGGCAAAGCCCGACGGCGGCCCTCTCCGGGATGCCGCCGGGTGTTAACGCTGTGTTACGCGCGGCGCAGACGCCAGCATTGGCGCCGAATGCTTAGTACAGTGTTTGTGAACTGCTGCCGGCTTCCCCCAATCACCGCGGACCCCGGAGCATGGACGTTGACCGGAGAAGAGGCCATCATGGACCGCCAGCAAGAGTTTGTCCTGCGCACAATCGAAGAGCGCGACGTACGTTTCGTGCGCCTGTGGTTCACCGACGTCGTAGGTTCGCTCAAGTCTGTTGCCCTGGCGCCGGCCGAGGTCGAAGGCGCCTTCGAGGAAGGGCTGGGCTTCGACGGCTCGGCCATCGAGGGCCTTGCCCGTGTCTTCGAATCGGACATGCTGGCACAGCCTGACCCGTCAACGTTCCAGATCCTGCCGTGGCGCGGCGAGACGGAGCAGACATCGCGCATGTTCTGCGACATCCTTACCCCCGACGGCGAACCCTCCGCGGCTGATCCGCGCAACGTCCTGAAGCGGACGCTCGCCAAGGCCGCCGACATGGGCTTCACCTGCTACACCCACCCGGAAATCGAGTTCTACCTGCTCAAGTCGCAGGAGCTCGGCCCGGACGGAGCGCCGGTGCCTGTTGACGAGGGCGGCTACTTCGACCACGTCCCGGGCGGCGTCGCCCAGGACTTCCGCCGCACTGCGGTGACCATGCTGGAATCTGTCGGCATTTCCGTGGAGTTCAGCCACCACGAAGGCGGACCCGGACAGAACGAAATCGACCTCCGCTACGCGGATGCGCTGCAGACCGCGGACAACATCATGACCTTCCGCACGGTCATCAAGGAAGTGGCCCTGCAGCAGGGCACCTACGCCACCTTCATGCCGAAGCCGTTCACGACGCACCCGGGCTCCGGCATGCACACGCACTTCTCCCTGTTCGAAGGGGACACCAACGCGTTCTACGAGGCCGGCGCGGAATTCCAGCTGTCCAAGACCGCCCGCCAGTTCATCGCCGGCATCCTAAAGCACGCTCCGGAATTCACCGCCGTGACCAACCAGTTCGTGAACTCGTACAAGCGCCTCTGGGGCGGCGGCGAGGCTCCCAGCTACCTGAGCTGGGGCCACAACAACCGCTCTGCCCTGGTCCGCGTTCCGCTGTACAAGCCGGGCAAGGGCCAGTCCGCCCGGATCGAGTACCGCGGCATCGACTCGGCCGCGAACCCTTACCTGGCATACGCGGTGCTGCTCGGTGCCGGGTTGAAGGGCATTGAGGAAGGCTACGACCTTCCGGCGGCCGCCGAGGACGACGTCTGGTCGCTGAGCTCGGCAGAACGCCGCGCCATGGGTCACGACCCCCTGCCGGCCAGCCTGCACGACGCTATCCGCTCGATGGAGGATTCCGAGCTGATGCCGCAGATCCTGGGCGAGCAGGTGTTCGAGCACTTCCTGCGCAACAAGCGCGCGGAGTGGCAGGACTACCGGCTGCAGGTCACGCCCTACGAACTGCAGCGCAACCTCGGCATCCTCTAGGCGGCGGGCGTGAGCCTGGCACGCCGCCTGATCGCGGCCGGTTTCAGCGACCTGGACAAAGGCGAACGGTTCCTGGCTGCCCGGGAACTCGAGGGCCTGGACCAGGACACGCTGTTCGCCGGACTGCAAATGGCGGCCAGCCCGGACACCGCCCTGCAGTCCCTGGTCCGGCTGATCGAAAAGCATCCGGACCTCCGGGAGCTGGCTGGTGCCGAGCCAGACACCAGCGAGCCGCTGTACCGGGTGCTGGGCGCATCCGAGGCGCTGGGCGAGTTCCTCATCCGGCATCCCGAGCATCTCGAAGCCTTCAATGTCCGGGCCAGTCCCGAACCGTTGCCGGGAGACCCGGAGAAGCTGCGCGCAACCCTGCTGCAGTCCGTAGGGGCAGACCCGCGGGCAGCGCGGCCAATTGCCGCAGCAACCGGGCCGGATGCCTACGCAGCCCTGCGCACCGCCTACCGCAGGGGAGTGGTGGACCTTGCCGTCAAGGACCTGTGCGCGGCAGACCCCCTCGACTTCCTGCCCTCGGTGGGCGGGGAACTCGCAGACCTTGCCGGTGCCGCCATCGAGGCCGCACTGGCAGTTTCCCGGGCCGAGGCCGCCGAACAGTACGGCGCCCCTGACGTGTCGGAGGTCGGGCTGGCCGTGATCGGCATGGGCAAATGCGGGGCGCGCGAGCTGAACTACATCTCCGACGTCGACGTCATCTACGTGGTGGATGGCGGAGGCCTGGAGGACGCCCGGGCCAACACCATCGGCACGGCGCTGGCCAGCGGCATCTCCCGCGCCATCTCCTCGGTGGCGCGGGAACCCGGCCTTTGGGAGGTGGACGCCAACCTGCGGCCCGAGGGCAAGTCGGGACCCCTGGTGCGCACGCTGGCCTCCCATGAGACCTATTACGCGCGCTGGGCGGAGAGCTGGGAGTTCCAGGCGCTCCTGAAGGCCCGGACCATCGCCGGGGATGCCGAACTGGGGCGGCGGTACGAGGACGCCGTGGCACCGCTGATCTGGAGTTCGGCGGGCAGGGACGGCTTCGTGGAATCTGTCCAGGCCATGCGGCGCCGGGTCACCGAGCACATTCCGGCGGCGGAGGAACAGCGGCAGATCAAACTGGGCCGCGGCGGACTGCGGGACGTCGAGTTCACCGTCCAGCTGCTGCAGCTTGTCCACGGCAAGGCGGATGAAACCCTGCGACGCCGGGACACCACCTCCGCGATTGCGGCCCTGTCCGCAGGCGGCTACATCGGCAGGTCCGACGCCGCCGCCTTCGACAACGCCTACCGGTACCTGAGGCTGCTGGAGCACCGGATCCAGCTGTTCCAGCTGCGCCGGACCCACCTCATGCCCGTTGCCGAGCCAGCGCTGCGGGCGTTGGCCAAAGCCGTCCTGGGCCCGTTCGCGAATGAGCGGCCGCATCCCGACGCGCTGCTGGCCGCCTGGCAGAAGACCAAGCGCTCCGTGCGGGAACTGCATGAGCGGATCTTCTACCGGCCCCTGCTGAATAGCGCCGCCAGGCTCAGCAGCGAAGATGCCAGGCTGACCCCGGAAGCTGCCCAGGGACGGCTTGCTGCCCTCGGCTACCGGGACCCGCAGGGCGCCATGCGGCATATCGAGGCTTTGACGGCTGGAGTCAGCCGGCGGGCGGCACTGCAGAAGCAGCTGCTTCCAATCCTCCTCGACTGGCTCGCGGAAGGAGTGGACCCCGACGCCGGCCTGCTCGCCTTCCGGAGGGTCAGCGAGGCCCTGGGCACCACGCACTGGTACCTCGGCATGCTTCGGGACTCCAATGCCGCTGCCGAGCGCCTCTGCCACATGCTCTCGAACTCACGGCTGATCGCGGACCTGCTGGAAGTTTCGCCTGAGTCGGTTGCCTGGCTCGGCCAGGACAAGGACCTGGTGCCGGTGCCGTTCAAGGCGCAGTGGCAGGAAATCACCTCCAAAATGTCGCGGCACGCCGATCCCGGAAGTGCCATGCGCCTCATCAGGCTCATCCGGCGGCGGGAGATCCTGCGGATCGCCGTCGCCGATTCCGCCGGGCTGCTGGATCAGGACCAGGTGGGCAACGCGCTGGCCGACACTGACAGGGCGGCAGTCCTGGGCGCCCTCCGTGTGGCCGAGGGCATCGTCTCCGCCGGCGGGCCCTTGAAGACGGCCGTGCTGGTTGTGGCGATGGGCCGCCAGGGCGGCCGCGAGATCGGGTACGGTTCGGACGCCGACGTGATGTACGTGCACCGGGCGATCCCGGGCTACGCGGAGGCGGAGGCACAGGAACAGGCTGCCCGCATCGTCACCAAGGTCTCAAGCCTGCTGACCCAGCCCGTGAAGCCCGCCATCATGGCTGAGCGGGTGCTCCAGATGGACGCCGACCTCCGCCCGGAGGGGAAGAGCGGGGCCATGGTGCGGTCCCTGGACTCATTCGCCGAGTACTACCGCCGCTGGTCGCTCATCTGGGAGGCCCAGGCACTTCTGCGGGCACGTCCCATGGCGGGCGACGACAACCTGGCAGCGGACTTTTTGGCGCTGATCGACCCCATCCGCTACCCCGACGAGGTGTCCGACCAGGACGTCCGGGAGATCCGCAGGATCAAGGCACGGGTGGAATCCGAACGCCTTCCCCGCGGGGCCGATCCCGCCCGGCACCTCAAACTCGGCCGCGGCGGCCTCAGCGACGTCGAATGGCTGGTCCAGCTGCTGCAGCTGCAGCACGCGGGCAAGCACCCCGAGCTGCGCACCACCTCCACGGTGGAAGCCCTGGAAGCCGCTGCCCGGCTGGAACTCCTCGGCCGTGAGGACGCGGACCTCCTGGCCCAGGCCTGGCGGCTGGCCAGCCGGATCAGGTCCGCAAATGTCATCTGGAGCGGCAAGGCATCCGACCTCCTGCCGTCGTCGCGCCGTGACCTTGAGGCCGTGGCGCGGTGGTGCGGCTACGAACCGGGCCATGCGGCCGCGCTGGAAGAGGACTACCTGCGCGTCAGCCGCCGCGCCCGCGCCGTGTTCGAACGCGTGTTTTACGGGCAATAGCCGTTTTCCGGCTGCTGTCCCTTTGTCCCGGCCCGGTGCTACCTTTGGCCCATGGCTACCCAACTCTTCCTGAACCTGCCCGTCAAAGACCTCCAGCGCTCCGTCGATTTCTTCTCCGCCCTTGGCTTTTCCTTCAACCCGGACTACACGGACGAGAATGCCACGTGCATGATCGTCAACGACAATGCCTGCGTGATGCTCCTGGTGGAGGACTACTTCCGGACCTTTACATCCAAGGACGTCGCCGGCACTGCGGGGGCGGCGGAAGCCATCATGTCCTACAGCGTGGACAGCCGGGAGGCCGTTGATCAGGCGGTAAGTGCCGCCCTTGCTGCCGGCGGCACGTTGTCCGAGGATCCCCGGGACCTGGGCTTTATGTACAACCACAGCTTCCAGGATCCCGACGGGCACCTTTGGGAGGTCTTTTGGATGGATCCTGCCGGAATGGCCGACCCTGCTGCCGGCAGCACCTCCGGCACCGTCCAGTCCTGAACGGCGAAGGCGTCTGGCTCATCCCGCTGCGGGACCTCGATGCCGACGCCCAGGCCATCCAGCTCAATGAGGTAGCGCAGCTGGAGCTCAGCCCGGGCCAGGAACGCTTCGTGGGCGATCCCCTGAGGATGGCCCTGGCCGGCCTGGCCGAGGAATCGCGGCGCCCCTACGTCATTGAGTTGGACGGGCGCGCTGCGGGAGTACTCACGTTGCAGCGTGGGGCGGCACGCCTGGCCGGCTGGCCGGACGATGACAGTGCATGGCTCCTGCGGGGCTTCCTGGTGGACCGGCGGCTGCAGGGTCGCGGGATCGGCC
>NZ_JBNHFD010000071.1:0-20655 GCF_059089865.1 Arthrobacter sp. Y3221157 | reverse complement strand
CGTGGCCGTGTCCGAGGGTGCGCTCGAGGACGCCCAGGCGCGGCTCGGCAGCGCGGTCTCCGAACTGCTCGACGCCGGGCACCTCACGGCGGTCCTCGGCGGGGGCCACGAGACCGCTTACGCCAGCTACCTGGGAATGAGTGCATCCCAGGCGGTCCAGCAGGGCGCCCGCCTGGGTGTGCTGAACCTCGACGCCCATTTCGACCTGCGGGACGAGCCGGTTCCCAGCTCCGGCACTCCGTTCCTCCAGATGGCCCGCGCTGAAGCCGCCGCCGGCCGCCAGTTCCGGTATGCCGTCGTCGGCATTTCGGAGGCCAACAACACCCGGGCACTGTTCGACACCGCCCGGCACCTGGGTGTGCAGTACCTGCTGGACGAGGACTGCGGGACGGACCGCGTCCGGGAGTTCGTGGCGTCCTTCCTCGCGGACATCGACGTCCTCTACCTGACCATCGACCTGGATGTGCTCCCCGCCGGCGTGGCGCCCGGCGTCAGCGCCCCGGCCGCGTTCGGCGTTCCTCTTCCGGTCGTCGCCGGCGCGTGCCGGCAGGTGGCTGCCAGCGGCAAGCTCGCGCACCTCGACATTGCGGAGCTGAACCCTGCCTTCGACGTGGACGGGCGGACCGCAAGGGTTGCCGCGAGGCTCCTGGACACCCTCTTGCGCTGACGGTACGCAGTCCTCCACTGAAATCCACAAAGTGATAAGCATGCTGTCTATTATGAGGGTGGATCTTCAGCTGGAAGGAGTTGACCATGCGGCGCCGCCAAATGCTTTTCCTGCTGCTGGCCGCGCTGCTGGCCCTGGCCGGGTGCGGCAGCAGCTATCCGGCAGACCCGGAAGGGACACTGGATCGGGTGCGCGGCGGAACGCTCCGGGTGGGCGCCAGCCCCAACGGGGACTGGGTCCGGCTTCCGGCTGGCAGCGGCGGCGCGGCCAGGGTCGAGGGCAGGGAAGCCGAGCTGGTTCAGCGGTTCGCGGAGCGGCTTAGGGCGGACATCGAGTGGGTCACGGGCACGGAACAGGTCCTGGCCGATGAGCTCAAGCACGGAGAACTGGATCTGGTGATCGGTGGCCTGGACGATAAGACACCGTGGTCCACCCATGCCGGTCTGACCCGGCCATACGCGGAGTCCCGCGACAGCCACGGCTCCTTGCACAAGCACGTCATGCTGGTCCCTATGGGCGAAAACGCCTTCCTTCTCGAGCTGGACCGGTTCCTGCTGGAAAGCGGGCGGGCATGATCGGGACCAACAGCACCCAGGCCGCCCGGTTCGGCCATACCGAGCTGCCGCCCGAACAGCAGGAAGCCCTGCGCAAGGCCATCAGGATCGAATGGATCACCATGGGCTTCCTGGTGATCACCACCACCCTGGTGTTCCTGGTGCTCGGGAACTCGCAGGCAATGAAGGCTGCCTGGATCGAGGACCTGCTCTCCTTCCTGCCGCCCATCTCCTTCCTGGTGGCTGCACACGCCATCCGCAAACCGCCGTGGGAGAAGCATCCCTATGGCTACCACCGGGCCACGGGTGTGGCGCACCTGGTTGCCGCCGTGGCCCTGACCGTGATGGGCGGCTACCTGCTGGTGGAGTCCGCGCTTGGACTGCTGACAGCCGAGCACCCCACCATCGGCGGCATCAACCTCTTCGGCACCACCATCTGGCTGGGCTGGCTGATGATGGGCGTCATGATCCTCACCGCGGCGCCTCCGGTTTTCCTGGGCAGGGCAAAAATGAAACTCGCCGAACAGCTGCACGACAAGGTCCTGTACGCCGACGCGGACATGAACAAGGCCGACTGGATGACGGCTGTTGCTGCCGTGGCCGGGGTAGCGGGCATTGGCCTGGGCCTGTGGTGGGCGGACTATGCCGCGGCCATCCTCATCTCCGGCAGCATCCTGCATGACGGCATCCGCAACACCCGCGGAGCGGTCGCGGCGCTGATGGACAAAAGGGCCATGACGTACGACGACGAAGCACCGCATCCTCTGGCGCGCCGGCTGGACACCTACCTCCGCGGATTGCCCTGGACCCAGGAGGCCCGGTCCCGCATCCGCGACGAGGGGCATGTGTTCCACGTGGAATCGTTCGTGGTGCCCGCCCACGGGAGCATGCCCAGCCTGGAGCAGCTGGAAGAGGCCCGCGAGGCGTGCATCGCCTTCGACTGGAAGGTTCAGGACATGGTGATCGTCCCGGTGGCTGAACTGCCTTCCGAGTTCCTGCCCGGCCCGACGACGGGCGGCGAGCGCTAAGGGTTTCAGGACACAGAAATCGTCAGGCCTTCAACAGATACCTGCGCTCCGGCCGTCCCACCCCGTACTTCAACCGCACCTCAAGCAGGCCCTCGTCGTTCAGGTACTCGAGGTAGCGGCGGGCGCTGACCCGGGACGTGCCCAGCTGTTCGGCTACCTCGGCAGCCGACAGATCGCCGTCGGCCTCCTTCAGCGCGTCCTCCACCAGTTTCAGGGTCTCCACGCTGCAGCCCTTGGGCAGCGGCCGTTCGGTCCTGTCCAGCCCGAACACGCGGTTGACGTCCGACTGCTCGGCGATGTCCTTGGCCGAGTCGAGGGCCTGGTACGCGCTCCGGTAGTGCTCCAGGCGCTCCTGCAGGTCCGTCTGGGAGAAGGGCTTGATGAGGTAGTGCACAATGCCGCCGCGCAGCGCCTTCCGCACCGTTTCCACTTCACGGGCGGCACTGATTACCAGCACGTCAAGTTCCGGGGCCACCTCGCGAAGCCGGTGCATGAGGTCCAGGCCGTTGATGTCGGGGAGGTGGATGTCCAGCAGCACCAGGTCCGGCTGCAGGCGTTCGGTTTCGACGACGGCCTGGGCACCGGTGTGCGCGGCACCCACCACAGTGAAGCCGGGAGTCCGCTGGATGAACCCGGCGTGGACCTTGGCCACCATGAAGTCGTCATCGACTATCAGGACCTTAATCATGAATGTGCACCTCGTGTGAAGCGGGCGGTGAAAACCGCCCCGTTGTCATTGTCCACCGTCAGGTCGCCGCCGGACCGGCGGCAGACCACGCGGGACAGGGCCAGGCCGAACCCGCGGCCGCCTTCCCGCACGGAGGCTTTGGTGGTGAAGCCCTGCCGGAAAATATCCTCTACGGCTTCCGGCGGAACGCCGGGCCCGTTGTCCCGCACGATGAGGGTGACCTGGTCCCCGCTGTCCTTCACCAGCACCCGGACGGTAGCCTGCCCGACCCCGGAGACGGCGTCGAACGCGTTGTCCACGAGGTTTCCCGCCACGGTGGCGAGGTCGCGCGAGAGCTCGTCGCTGACGGGACCCAGGGCCGAGGCGGGGTCCAACTGGAGGGTGACGTTGCGTTCCGCGGCCGGGCTGGATTTGGCAATCAGCAGCGCGGCCAGGGCCGGATCCTGGATCCTGGCCGTGACCTCGTCGTTGAGCCGGGTCCGATCCACGGTGGCCCCGTTGACGAACTGCACCACGGAATCGTAGTCGCCGATCTGGATCAGCCCGGAAATGACGTGCAATTGATTGGCGAACTCGTGGGCCTGGGCGCGCAGCGTATCGGTGGCGGTCCGGGTGGCGCCGAGCTCCCGCTCCAGCGAGGACAGCTCGGTCCGGTCACGCAGCGTGGTGACGGAACCAATCTCCCGGCCGCGCGACCGGATGGGCACCCGGTTCAGGACCACCAGGCGTTCACCCACCAGCACCAGCTGGTCCGGGTCCGGCTGGTCGCGGGTGAGCACCACTTTCAGGGCCGGATCCACCGGGAGTGAATTCAGCCTTTTGCCGACGCAGTCCTCCGGCAGGCCCAGCAGTTCCCGGGCGCTGTCATTGGCCACGGTGATGCGTTCGTTCGGGTCAAGGGCGACCACGCCCTCCTTGAGCCCGTGCAGCATGGCCTCGCGGTTTTCCACCAGACCGGTGATCTCGCTGGGTTCCATGCCCAGCGTCTGCCGTTTGACGCGCCGGGACAGCAGCAGGGACCCCGCCACCCCCAGGATGCTGGCCACGCCGAGATAGGTCAGGAGATTGGGAACTGCGTCGCCGAACCGTTCAAGGGTTGAGGGGTAGTTGCGGCTGACGGAGGCAATGCCGATCATCCGTCCCCCGTCATCGAGTACGGGCACGTGGGCGGACAGGACGGGAGCGCCGCTTCCACCCACCACACCGGTCCAGGCCCGCCCTTCCATTACCCGGCTCCCGTCCAGTTCCAGGGGCCGGCCGATCATTCCCGGATCCGAGGCGACAACCACGCTGCCGTCCAGCTTGGCGAGTGCTACATGTGATGAACCCGAGACAGTCCGGACGGACTCGGCAACCGCGGGAAGAGCCGCCCCCACACGTGGTTCTGCGTCGGGCAGCAGTGCCCGTACCGTGGGGTTGCTGCCCAGGGCTTCCGCCGCGGAAAGCGCCCGCCGGCCTTCTATCCGTTCGAACGCCGCGGCGGACTGGGCCAGGGAAATAGCCACGACAGCCACCAGGACGGCCAGGACGATGAGCAACTGCAGCACAAGGTACTGCCCGGCGAGGGACATTCCTCTTCGTCGAGTCACTGCGTGGATTCCTTAATGGTGGTTCAACTGCCCGCGGGAAATCAGCGTGCAGGAGTGCGCGGCCGGCCCCTCCCGGCGTATCGGAACTATACCGCAGGCAGCAAGAGGCTACGGTTCAGGGGCTTTGCATCGTCGGCAGCAGCAGCCCCCCAATGGATCCCAGAAACGTGAACGCAATGAACTTAACTTTCTCTGCGTACACAAGAGTGACCGGCATCACGGGGGAACCTAGCATCGAACCACCAGTCAGTCTTGCTGATCATTTTCATGAGAAGAGGAACACCATGCGCCAAAACCGCGCATTGCGGATTGCCGCCGTCGCCGCCGGCATCGCCCTGATGGCCACCGGCTGCGGTGCCACCGGCGGCAGCTCCACCAATACATCCAGCCCCGGCGCCGCTGCCGGGCCGGTGACCGGTCTCCAGATCATGGTCCCCAACACTCCGGGTGGCGGCTACGACACCACGGCCCGCGTCGCGGCCAAGGTCCTCGACGACGAGAAGGTCGCCACCAATACCGAGGTCTTCAACCTTGCCGGCGCGGGCGGAACTGTCGGCCTGGCTCGAATCGTCAACGAAAAGGGTAACGGCGACCTCACCATGCTCATGGGCCTGGGCGTGGTTGGCGCGAGCTACACCAACAAGTCCGAGTCCAAACTGACAGACACCACCCCGCTGGCCCGGCTCATCGAAGAACCCGGCGCCATCATGGTCAACAAGGACTCGCCCTACAAAACCATCGACGACCTGGTCACCGCCTGGAAGGCAGACCCGGGTTCAATCGCCGTAGGCGGTGGCTCCTCGCCCGGCGGCCCGGACCACCTGCTCCCCATGCAGCTCGCCGGAGCAGTAGGAATAGACGCCACCAAGGTGAACTTTGTGTCCTACGACGGCGGCGGTGACCTCCTCCCCGCAATCCTCGGCAACAAGGTGGGTTTCGCTGCCTCCGGCGCCGGCGAATACCTGCAGCAGATCAAGTCCGGCGACGTCCGCGTCTTGGCAACCAGCGGCGAGGAACGGCTTGAGGGTGTGGACGCACCGACCCTGAAAGAATCCGGGATCGACCTCGTGTTCACCAACTGGCGCGGCATCGTGGCTCCTCCCGGAATCAGCGACGACGACAAGACCAAGCTGATCACTGCCCTCGAGGAAATGCACGGCACAGATGCCTGGAAGGAAGCCCTCGTGAAGAACAGCTGGACTGATGCCTTCATCACCGGCGAGGAGTTCGAATCCTTCCTGACCGAGCAGGACAAGCGGGTGGCGGACGTCCTCACGAAGCTTGGCCTGGCGTGAGTTCTTCCCCAACTTTGACTTCCAGGCTCAAAGGCCGCTCCGAGCTGGGGGTTGCCCTCCTGCTCGGAGCGGTGGGCGTCCTCGTCCTGGTGGACGCCATCGCCCTGGTAACCCCGTACTCCCAGTCGGATCCGGTGGGTCCGAAGACGCTGCCGTACATCGTAGCCGGCCTGCTCCTGGTCTGCGCCTTCCTGCTGGCAGTCAATGTGCTGCGCGGCGGGCAGGGCGAAGCCGAAGGCGGCGAGGACGTGGATCTCTCACACCCGGCCGACTGGAAGACCATCCTGCCGCTGGTGGGAGCCTTCCTGGCCAACATCCTGCTGATTGACTGGGCCGGATGGGTGATCTCGGGAACCATCCTGTTCTGGGGCAGCGCCTGGGCCCTGGGCAGCCGGCACTATGTCCGTGACGGGCTCATTTCCGTGGCCATCTCCGTACTCACCTTTTACGGCTTCTACCTCGGCCTCGGCATCCCGCTGCCCGCCGGCCTCCTGGAAGGGATTCTCTAATGGATGTCTTCGCCTCCCTCATGGACGGCTTCGCCACCGCCCTGACCCCCATGAATCTCTTGTACGCCGTCATTGGCGTGATCCTGGGTTCCGCCGTCGGCGTGCTCCCGGGCCTGGGCCCGGCCATGACCATCGCCCTGCTGCTTCCGGTCACCTATGTCCTGGAACCCACCAGCGCCTTCATCATGTTCGCCGGCATCTACTACGGCGGTATGTACGGCGGCTCCACAACGTCCATCCTGCTCAACACACCAGGGGAATCGTCATCTGTTGTCACCGCCATCGAGGGCAACAGGATGGCGAAAGCCGGCAAGGCGGCACAGGCTCTCGCGACGGCAGCCATCGGCTCATTCGTCGCGGGCACTATCGGCACTGCGCTGCTGGCTGTCTTCGCCCCGATCGTCGTGGAGTTCGCAGTCAGCCTGGGCTCGCCAAGCTACTTTGCCATCATGGTGCTCGCACTTGTGGCAGTTACCGCCGTCCTTGGATCATCCCGCCTCAGGGGCTTTGCCTCGCTGGGCCTCGGGCTGGCGATCGGCCTGGTGGGCATGGACTCCGTCACCGGCCAGCGCCGCCTCACCTTCGGCCAGCCCCTGCTCGCCGATGGCCTGGACATCGTGGTGGTGGCAGTGGCCATCTTCGCGGTCGGCGAAGCACTGTGGGTTGCCGCGCACATGCGGCGCACTCCTTTGCACGTCATCCCGGTAGGCCGCCCCTGGATGGGGAAGCAGGACTGGAAGCGCTCCTGGAAACCCTGGCTCCGCGGAACGGCGTTCGGCTTCCCCTTCGGCGCACTCCCGGCCGGCGGGGCCGAGATCCCCACGTTCCTCTCCTACGTCACGGAAAAGCGCCTCAGCAAGCATCCCGAGGAGTTCGGCAAGGGCGCCATTGAGGGTGTTGCCGGCCCGGAAGCGGCCAACAATGCGGCGGCTGCCGGCACGATGACCCCCCTGCTCGCCCTGGGCCTGCCGACCAACGCCACTGCCGCCGTGATGCTCGCAGCGTTTGTCCAGTTCGGCATCCAGCCGGGTCCGCTGCTGTTCGAGAACGAGGGACCGCTGGTGTGGGCCCTGATCGCGAGCCTCTTCATCGGCAACTTCCTGCTCCTGCTCATCAACCTGCCCCTGGCGCCAATGTGGGCGAAGATCCTGCAACTCCCGCGGCCGTACCTGTACGCAGGGATCCTGTTCTTCGCCACGCTGGGTGCCTACTCGGTCAACCTGCAGGCGTTCGACCTGGTGCTCCTGCTGGTGCTCGGCGCGTTGGGATTCATGATGCGCCGCTTCGGGCTGCCGGTGTTGCCGCTCATCCTCGGTGTCATCCTCGGCCCGCGCATTGAAGGCCAGCTTCGCAAGAGCCTCCAGCTGAGCGCCGGGGACCCCGCGGGTCTCCTGGGAGAGCCGATCGCCGTCGTTATCTACATCATCCTTGCGCTGGTCCTGGCGTGGCCGTTGCTCTTCAAACTGATCCGACGCAACCGTCCGGCCGTTGCCGCAGCAGCTCCGGCCGCTCCTTCAGGCAGCTCCGCGCATGCAGACCTGCCTGTCCACTCAGAGAGCCCGGTCCACGCGGACAACTCTGTCAACCCAGACAAGAAGGAGACACCATGACCATCGTGGTGGGATACGTCCCGACCCCCGAAGGCGAAGCAGCCCTGACCCAGGCCATCACCGAGGCCCGGAAGAGCAACACCAGACTGTTGGTCATCAATTCGTCCCGCGGGGACGCATTGGTGGACAACCGCTATGCCCAGGAGCCGGACATCCAGAGCATCGAGGACCGCCTGGCAACCCAGGGCATCGACCACGAGATCAAGCAGCCGGTCCGTGGGCACGATGCCGCAGCCGAGGTCCTGGATGCCGCGGAGGAGCACAATGCCGAGCTGATTGTGATCGGCCTGCGACGCCGGACCCCGGTGGGCAAGCTGATCATGGGCAGCGTGTCACAGCGGATCCTGCTGGAAGCGGACTGCCCCGTCCTTGCCGTGAAGGCGGGCTAGGGGCGGACCAGCTCCTGGCGCTGGCGGCCCAGTCCCTGCACCTCTACCTCCACCACATCACCGGGTTGGAGGTAGGGGTAGCGGCCGCTCAGCGCCACCCCCTCCGGGGTCCCGGTGAGGATCACGTCCCCGGGCTCAAGGCGCATGTACTGGCTGCAGTGATGGACCAGCGTGGGTGCGTCGAAAATCAGTTGCGACGTGTCCGAATCCTGGCGCGGCTCGCCGTTGACCCAGCTCCTGAGCGGCAGCTTCCCGCCGTCGATGTCCTCCGCCGGCACAAGCCACGGACCCAGGGGCGTGGACCCCGGCAGTGTTTTACCCTTGGTCCACTGCCCCGCCGCGCCGGGGAGCTGGTAATCCCGCTCGGAAAGATCATTCGCCGTGACGTAGCCGGCGATGCATGCCGCCGCCTCCGCGGTGGTTTCCAGGTAGCTGGCCTCCCGGCCGATAACGATGCCCAGTTCCACCTCCCAGTCGAATTTGTTGGACAGGGGCGGAACTGCAGCCTTGTCGAAGGGCCCGGTGACAGTATTGCTGGGCTTGAGGAACATGACCGGTACTTCCGGCGGGGCCGAGCCCGACTCCGCCGCGTGGGCCGCATAGTTCATGCCGATACCCACCACCGCTCCCGGCCGGGCTACCGGGGCCCCCACACGCAAGCTGTGCGCGTCGTCAACGGCCGGCAGTGCTCCCGCGTCCAGCGCGGCCCGGACCCTGGCAACACCCCCGGAGGCCAGGAAGTCACCGTCCACTCGCGGGTCAGCGGGAGAAGGCTGAAGTATTGGCCGGCGCCATCGCCCGTGGTCACCAGGACCACCGGCTGCTCGTGCCCGCTCTCGCCCAGGCGCATTAGCTTCATGCTGAGTCTCCTTTGATCCGTGGTCCCGCTTTGCTGGGTTTCATAGTGTCCGATGCCGACAGGTTCCCGCCAAACGCACGGATTGTGACTGCACTCGCCACACCGTGGCCCTGGACGAATCGGTGGCCCTTCGGTGAAACCTACGAAGCCCTCCCCGCCTGACAACGGCCCTTCCGGCATAAGCCGGTTAAGCACAAATCCCCGCATCGCCTTGGGCGGTACGGGGATTTTGCTGTTTCTCCAGGGGTTGCTAGCCGCGGCGCACCTGCACGCCGTCGGACTTCAGGAAGAGCTGTTTTTCCGCCGGCCCCGCGGGCACAAGCCACAGGACGTTTCCGCTCTGCGACACCTCTTCCACCTCCCCGGCCGCTACCACATGCGCATGCTTGATGATCTCGACGCGGTCACCAACGGAAAGGCTCTTCCAGTCGGATACCACGGCGGAATGGGCATTGCGCCTCGATAGGACTGCCCCACGTGCTTTCATTTGAACTTCTACCCCTTTGTATACGTTCTGCGCCACAGCCTCTTTGATGTGACTTTTACTACACCTTCAGTTCTACTACACTCTGTAGCCCCCTGATGGCTGTGTCGGCCAAAATCCCGCCAGGTGGACACGGAGCGTAGTAGAAGACGAAGATCCTTCGTTCTCAGGCGAGGGAACCGACGGCGGATTCGGCCGCCCTGCGCACCTCACCCGACGCCACCAGCCGGTCAGCCGTTTCCAGTTCCGGAGAAAGGAAGCGGTCCGTTCCGGGCCCGTCCACCACGTCGCGGAGGGACGCCACCACGGCGGCGCCAGCAGGACCCGGCGTCAGGACGCCCCCGGAAAGCTGCATGCGGATATCAAGCGCCCGGGCCGACGTGACCAGCTCAATGGCCAGGACACGGCGCAGGTTGTCCACGGCCTTCCGCAGCTTGCGGGCCGCATGCCACCCCATGGACACGTGGTCCTCCTGCATGGCGGAGCTCGGGATGGAGTCCACCGACGCCGGTACAGCCAGCCGCTTGTTGTCCGACACCAGCCCGGCCTGCGTGTACTGTGCGATCATCAGGCCGGAATCCACTCCAGGATCTGCCGCCAGGAAGGCCGGGAGCCCGTGTGAGCGGGCGGGATCGAGCATCCGGTCCGTCCGGCGTTCCGCGATGGAGCTCAGGTCTGCCACAGCGATGGCCAGGTAGTCCAGGACGTAGGCCACCGGGGCACCGTGGAAGTTGCCGTTGGAGCTGACCCGGCCGTCGGGCAGCACCACGGGGTTGTCGATGGCGGCCGCCAGCTCGCGGGTGGCCACGAGTTCGGCATGGTCCACCGTGTCCCGCACGGCGCCGGCAACCTGCGGGGCGCAGCGCAGCGAGTAGGCGTCCTGGACGCGGGA
This sequence comes from Arthrobacter sp. Y3221157, assembly GCF_059089865.1. Taxonomy (NCBI): domain Bacteria; kingdom Bacillati; phylum Actinomycetota; class Actinomycetes; order Micrococcales; family Micrococcaceae; genus Arthrobacter; species Arthrobacter sp. Y3221157. The sequence continues at coordinate 10,091 of NZ_JBNHFD010000071.1, read as the reverse complement.
GTCGCCCACCCGGTGGGAGGCCACGATCGGGGAATTGGAAAGCACGCGCAGCATGTTGTCCGCGCTGGCGGCCTGTCCCGGGTGGGGACGCAGGGCTGCGTGCAGTTCCGGCAGGAACACCTGGTCGGTGCCGAGCAGCGCCTCGACGCTGAGCGCGGCGGTGATGTCCGCCGTCGTCAGCAGCTGGCGGAGGTCGGCGATGGCCATGAGGAGCATGCCCAGCATGCCCTCGGTGCCGTTGACGAGGGCAAGGCCCTCCTTTTCGGCGAGGATGACGGGTTCGATGCCGTGCTCTGCAAGCAGTTCGGCGACAGGCCGCTGTCCCTGCCCGCCGTAACGGACGCCGTCGGGCCCTTCCGCTTCACCCTCGCCCATCAGCACCAGGGCGCAGTGCGAGAGCGGGGCGAGGTCGCCGGAGCAGCCGAGCGAGCCGAACTCGCGGACCACCGGGGTGATGCCGGCGTTGAGCACGTCCACCATGGTCTGCAGGACCACGGGACGGACGCCGGTGCGGCCCGATGCCAGGGTCTTGGCACGCAGGAACATGATGCCGCGCACCACTTCGCGTTCCACCGCCGGCCCCATCCCGGCGGCGTGGCTGCGGATCAGGGACTTCTGCAGCTGGGTGCGCAGTTCATTGGGAATGTGCCGGTTGGCGAGGGCGCCGAAGCCGGTGGAGATGCCGTAGGCCGGGGTGTCGCTGGCGGCCAGGCTGTCGATGTGGGCGCGCACTTTGGCGACGGCGTCGAGGGCGTCAGCCGCAATGGCCACCTTGGCGTTGTTGCGCGCGACGGCGAGCACATCCTCGGGCGTGACGCCGCTGGAGCCGAGGGTGACGGTCAGCGGTTCGTGGGCTGGGGCCACGCGGACAGGGTTCCCTGGCCGAGCCTGCGAGATTAGGGAGTTCGTGGGGATCATGATTACTTGCTCTCGTTCATGGGGATGCGGACGCCGCGTTCCTTGGCGACGTCGAGGGCGCGGTCGTAGCCGGCGTCGGCGTGGCGGATGACGCCCATGCCGGGGTCGTTGGTGAGGAGCCGTTCGAGCTTTTCGGCTGCGAGGTCGGTGCCGTCGGCCACGGAGACCTGGCCCGCGTGGATGGAGCGGCCGATGCCCACGCCGCCGCCGTGGTGCAGGGACACCCAGGTGGCGCCGGAAGCGGTGTTCAGCAGTGCGTTGAGCAGGGGCCAGTCGGCGATCGCGTCGGAGCCATCGGCCATGGCCTCGGTTTCGCGGTACGGGGAGGCGACGGAGCCGGAGTCGAGGTGGTCGCGGCCGATTACGATGGGGGCCTTGACCTTGCCTTCCTTGACGAGCTGGTTGAAGAGCAGCCCTGCCTTGTGCCGTTCGCCGTAGCCGAGCCAGCAGATGCGGGCCGGAAGGCCTTCGAACTCCACGCGTTCCTGGGCGGCGTCGATCCAGCGGTGCAGGTGCTGGTTTTCCGGGAAGAGTTCCTTGATGGCTTCGTCGGTGACGCGGATGTCCTCGGGGTCGCCGGACAGCGCCACCCAGCGGAACGGGCCCAGGCCCTCGCAGAACAACGGCCGGATGTACGCCGGGACGAAGCCGGGGAACTCGAAAGCGCGCTCGTAGCCGCCCTTGCGGGCCTCGTCGCGGATCGAGTTGCCGTAGTCGAAGACCTCGGCGCCGGCGTCCTGGAACTCCACCATGGCCTGGACGTGCCGGGCCATCGAGGCCTGGGCCTTCTTGGTGAAGCCTTCCGGATCCGCCTCGGCCTCGCGGTGCCACTCGGCCACGGAAATGCCTTCGGGCAGGTAGGACAGGGGGTCGTGGGCCGAGGTCTGGTCGGTCACGATGTCCACGGTGAGTTCCCCGGCCTTGTGGCGGCGGAGGATTTCCGGGAAGACCTCGGCGGCGTTCCCCACGTAGCCCACGGACCAGCCGCGGCGCTCTTCCTTGGCCTTGAGCACCTTGGCAATGGCGGCGTCGAGGTCGGTCTCCACCTCGTCGAGGTAGCGCTTGCCCGCCCGGCGGCGCAGGCGGGTTTCATCGACGTCGACAATCAGGCAGGCGCCCTCGTTCAGCGTGACAGCCAGGGGCTGGGCGCCGCCCATGCCGCCGCAGCCGCCGGTGAGCGTGAGGGTGCCGGCAAGGGTGCCGTTCTCGTCGCCGGTGAGCTTGCGGGCGATCGCGGCGAAGGTCTCGAAGGTGCCCTGCAGGATTCCCTGCGTGCCGATGTAGATCCAGGACCCGGCAGTCATCTGGCCGTACATCATCAGGCCCTCGGCCTCAAGCCGGCGGAACTCCGGCCACGTGGCCCAGTCCCCCACCAGGTTGGAGTTGGCCAGCAGCACCCGTGGCGCCCATTCGTTGGTTCGGAACACACCCACCGGCTTGCCGGACTGGACCAGCAGGGTCTCGTCCTTTTCCATGGTTTCCAGGGTCCGGGTGATGGCGTCAAACGCGGCCCAGGAACGGACAGCACGGCCGGTGCCGCCGTAGACCACCAGGTCATCCGGGCGCTCGGCCACCTCGGGGTCCAGGTTGTTCATCAGCATGCGCAGCGGCGCTTCGGTCTGCCAGGACTTGGCCGTGAGCCCGGTGCCGCGGGCAGCTTTGACCGGGCGGGCACCGGTAGTGAAATCGGCGGGTGCCATAATGGCTCCTTTTCATGTGTGTCTGTGGTGGAAAAGAACTTCTGTATCAACTAAAGCCCTTTGGGAAGGGGGTTCACAGGGGTTTTTCGAGGGTGCTGTCCGGCATTTCAGACAACCCTGGGGCCTCCTCCGCCATGCGCCGGCCCAGGCCTACTTGCCGGGGCGTCCGTGGATGCGGACCGATAGTTCGTCGGCTACCTTCTGGACGCGGGCGGCCAGGGCGGGCCACTCGTCGGCTGCCAGCTTGTCCTCGAGGAAGGTCACTGCGACGGCAGCCGTGGGCCAACCCAAGTGATCGGTGACGGCGGCAGCGATGGACCCGAACCCCGGCGTCACCTCGCCGTGCTCGGTGGCGTAGCCGCGCTGCCGGACCCGGTCCAGGTGGGAGGACAGCGCGGAGTACTTCATGATGGGCGCCTCGGTCTCATGCCGGGCTGTGAACGCAGCCGCGTTCGGGTACAGCGCTCGGACCTGGGACTTGGGCAGGGCGGCGAGGATGGCTCGCCCGCTGGCGGTGAGGTGGCTGGGAAGCCGGACGCCGACGTCGGTCACCAGGGACGGGCGGTTCTTGGCCCGCTCCTCCACGATGTACAGCACGTCCCGGCCGTGCAGCACGGCCAGGTGCGCACTTTCGCCGATCGCGTCCACCAGCGACGCCATCAGCGGGCGGCCCAGCCGGGACAGCGGCTCCTGGCGGGAGTAGGCGGAACTGAGCTCGAACGCGCTGATCCCCAGCCCGTAGCGCTGCTCCTCATGCAGGTGGAGCACAAAGCCGTTGGCCTCCATGACCCCCAGCAGGTGGTAGACGCTGGAGCGTGGCAGCCCGAGTGTCGCGGCGATCTGGGACGCTGCCATCGGCCCCCGGCGGGACGCGAGCAGCTTCAGGATGCGCAGCGTGTTTTCGGCCGCGGGAACTTTCGACGCCGCCTTTGCTTCGCGCGCGGGGGTCAGTTGGGTTTCCGTCACTGGCACCGGTACTCCTTCCTCCAGGGAACCGGAACTGTCCGGTATCCCATACACAAGAATGCACCCTCGGAGGATCTTTGAGTCGTGGTCCACGGTGTCATGTGTCTGTTATCCCAGACTTTGTCAAGAACAGACGAAGGTTTTTGTCTTCCGTCCCCGTTGGACCCGGGGTGTCTAAATCCAAAGACGACGCCTGCCACCTGTGGGTGGGGCAACGGACGACGCCGGTACGAACTGGTGGACGATACGTCCCCCTTGCCCGTGGTCCGGCCTGCCCGGGAAGGCTGATCGGGTATGGCACGTCCGGTGCCGCCGGCGCCGTCCGTGGGACTAAAATCAGGCATGGTTCCCCTCTCCAACCTGCTGGCGTTTTCGCTTGCCTCGGTGGTGCTTATTGCCGTCCCAGGGCCGAGCGTGCTCTTCGTGATCGGCCGTTCCCTTGCCCTCGGCTGGAAGGGCGGCGTCCTCACCGTCCTGGGGAATGCGGCGGGGCAGCTGGTCCAGGTGGCTGCTGTGGCCCTGGGCGTGGGGGTCGTGGTGGCGCAGTCGGTGGTTCTCTTCAGCATCGTGAAGTTTGCCGGGGCCGCCTACCTCGTCTATCTCGGCGTGCAGGCAATCCGGCATCACCGCAGGCCGTCCGGGCCGGACCGGAACCCCATCTCTTCGGCGCCTTGGCGGCTGGTGGGGCAGGGAGCCATTGTGGGAGCCACCAACCCCAAATCCGTGGTGTTTTTCGTGGCCGTCCTGCCCCAGTTCGTGGACTATCCCTCCGGCGCCATCCCCCTGCAGCTGGGCCTGTTGGGTGCGGTATTCCTGCTGCTCGCCCTGGTCTCGGACAGCCTCTGGGCCATCGCCGCCGGCACGGCCCGGCAGTGGTTCGCCCGGTCGCCGCACAGGGTGGACGCCGTGGAGGCCACGGGCGGAGCACTGATGATCGGGCTGGGCAGCACCCTCGCCCTCACGGGCAGCAAGTCCTGACCCCCTCCCGACGCTCTCTCACTTAATGCACGGTATTTTGGATCCCTCTCTCACCGGGTGATAGAGGGTTGACCCGCAACCTGCAGGATGTGCGAGAGCGTCAGGAAGTGCGAAGGGTTCGTCAGACTACGGCGGCCGCGGACCGCACCGCCTCGGCGAGGGACGTCGTCGGCCGTCCAATCAGCCTGCGCAGGTCGCCCGTGCCGACCAGCAGGTCGCCGCGGGCGATGCCCAAATCCGAGTCGGCGAGGATTTCAGCGAAGGCGGCCGGAACGCCTGCGCCGGCGAGCAGGCCCGCGTAATCCTCCGCGGGCAGGTCGTTGTAGCTGATGTCCTTGCCGGTAGCAGCGGTGATCTCGGCGGCCAGGTCGGCCATGGTGAAAGCTTCGTCACCGCCCAGCTCGTACACCTTGCCCGCTTGCCCTTCAGCAACCAGGACGGCCGCGGCCGCGTGCGCGTAGTCAGCCCTGGCGGCACCGCTGACCCTGCCCGCGCCCGCACTGCCGGCGAGTGCACCCTGCGCCAGGGTGCCCGGCAGCTGCCCCGTGTAGTTTTCCAGGTACCAGCCGTTGCGCAGCAGGACGAACGGGACGCCCGATGCGCTGAGGATGGCTTCCGTCTCCTTATGCTCGGCGGCCAGCAGCATGCCGGTGGTATCGGCGTTGGCAATGCTGGTGTATGCCAGCAGCTCCACACCTTCGGCCTTGGCAGCGTCAATCACCGTGCGGTGCTGCTCCACCCGCTGGCCCACCTCGCTGCTGGAAACCAGCAGCACCCTGCGGGCACCCCTCAGCCCCGCAGCCACTGACGCCGCGTCCGCATAATCCATTTGCCGGACCTGCACGCCCTGCTCCGCGAAGTCCGCCAGCTTGTCCACCGAGCGCCCGGCGGCCACGATGTCCTGGGCGGGAACGTTGCGCTCCAGCAATGCCTCTATGACGTGGCGGCCGAGTTGTCCGGTGGCTCCTGTTACGACGATGCTCACCATGGGTCCTTTCAGTTGGGTCTAGCCTGTCGCAGGGCACAACCCAGGCCCGCGAGGATTACTTCCCGAAAGAGAGTACGCACTTTGAAGTAAGGTACTGACCTCACGGTAAGCTGGCCCCATGGAAGCCACAACGCATCCGTCCCCGCTGCCCGGAAGCTTTGCCGACGGCGTCTTCCCGGCCGGGTGCCCCAGCCGGACGCTGCTGGACCACATCACCAGCAAATGGGGCGTTCTGATCCTGCTCTCGCTGTCCGAAGGAGAGCAGCGGTGGAGCGAATTACGACGGCGGGCCGAAGGCATCAGCGAAAAGATGCTGGCCCAGACGCTAAGAACCCTGGAGCGCGACGGCCTGGTCAGCAGGAACGCCCAGCCGGTCATTCCACCACGCGTCGACTACAGCCTCACTGAAAAGGGCTACGAGCTCAGCGGACTGCTGGTCCCGCTGGTTGCCTGGGCCTTCGACAACGCCGATGACATCATCAACGGCGGGCGCGGAGCCGGAGCAGGGGCAGGCAAGTAGCCGCTTCAGCGAACATGAGTACCTGTTACTGGTGTGACTGGTGTGAATAGCGCATAGCTTTGGCGTATGGTGCCAGCCGGAATGGGAGGGCCGCCCTCTGCTGGGAGCGTTCCGGTTGACCTGCACCGCCAGTGAGCGGCCCGTGCCGCTTTCGAGGAGTTGGTAAGCATGGTCAAAGCCGAAGTCCGGGACCCCTACAGCTTGGGCCGGCCCGTCAGCCTGGCCGCGGCAGCAAAGCACACCTGGACCCGGGTCCGGAGGTCCTTCGCTCCCCGTTCGCCCTTCAAGATCGGTGACGCCGTAGTGGGCGACGATCCTTTCAAGGGCCGGCACGAGGGGCTGGTGGTGTTCCTGCAGGGAACGAGTGCGGGCGTGGACACCGCGCAGGGCGTGTTCTTCTACGACCATCGGCAGCTCAAACGGCTGGACTGACTCCCCCAAACTTCGAGGGCGTGGCTACTTTGCGGACCAGCCGCCGTCCATGGTGTAACTGGCACCGGTGACCATTCCAGCACGGGACGATGCAAGCCAGGCCACCAGCGATGCCACCTCCTCCGGCTCCACCAGGCGCTTGATGGCGGACTCGGTAAGCATCACCTTGGCCAGGACTTCGGACTCGGGAATGCCGTGCACCGCGGCCTGGTCCGCCAGCTGCTTCTCCACCAGCGGAGTGCGGACATAGCCGGGGTTGATGCAGTTGGACGTCACGCCGTGCTCGCCGCCTTCCAGCGCCGTCACCTTGCTCAGCCCCTCCAGTCCGTGCTTCGCGGACACGTAGGCGCTCTTGAAGGGCGAGGCCCGGAGGCCGTGCACGGAGGACACATTGATGATGCGGCCAAACCCGTTCGCGTACATGTGCGGCAGGGCGGCCCGGACCAGCAGGAACGGGGCTTCCAGCATCAGGGTGAGGATCCGCCGGAATTCTGCAGGATCGAACTCCTCGATGGGGCTGACGCGCTGGATCCCGGCGTTGTTCACCAGGATGTCGCAATCCAGGCTCAGGGTGGCGAGCCGGTCCACGTCCAGCAGGTCCACCGCCCAGGAGGTGCCGCCCACCTCATCGGCGAGCGCGGCAGCGCCGGCGGAGTCGACGTCGGCCACCACCACCTTGGCGCCGTGCGCCGCGAGCTCCCGCACGCATGCTGCTCCGATTCCGCTGGCGCCGCCGGTGACCAGCGCCTTCCGGCCGTTCAAATCACCGCCGGACCCGGCTGCCTGGTTTGCGGGGCGTTGCTCTGCGCTCACTGTTTCTCCTTGGTGTCCACACTGACACGTGCTGCGATCTCCAGTACTGACGATTACCCTGAGTATTGCTGCACAAACATGTGGCTTCAATGACCAAACCGGCACCCGCCATGTGCAGAATTGCAGATATGAACGCCAATCCCGATGACCTCCTGGTCCTGCTCGCAGTGTCCCGTTCGGCTAAATTTACGACGGCGGCCCAGGCGTTGGGTCTGAACCACACCACCGTCTCGCGCAGGATCGCTGCGCTGGAGAAGGCGCTGGGCGGCCGCGTCCTTGCCCGTGCGGCGGGCGGCTGGGAGCTGACCGAACTGGGCCAGCAGGCGGTGCATGTGGCCGAGCAGGTGGAGGCCGTGCTGGGCACGCTGGGACCGGCGGGCAAGGCACCGGATCCAATTACCGGCGTCGTGCGCATGACGGCGACGGACGGGTTCAGCGCCTACATTGCGGCTCCTGCGGTGGCCCGGCTCCGCCGTGACCACCCCGGGCTCAGCGTGGAGGTGGTGACCATGACGCGGCGGGCTCTGCAGCAGCGTTCGGGGCTGGATATCGAAGTGGTGGTGGGTGAGCCGCAGGTGCACCGTGCCGAGGCCGTGCGGCTGGGCGAATACATGCTGGGCATGTACGCCTCACGGGCCTACCTTGCAGAGCATGGGACGCCCGGCAGCGTGGCAGAGCTCAACGAGCACCCGCTGGTGTATTTCGTGGACTCGATGCTGCAGGTGGACGACCTGGACGCTCCGCGCCGGCTGGTCCCCGCCATGCGGGACGGGCTGACGTCCACCAACGTCTTCGTCCATGTGGAGGCCACGCGGGCCGGCGCGGGCGTGGGGTTCCTGCCCTGTTTCATGGGCGACCTCCACGATGACCTGGTGCGGCTGCTGCCGGATCAGGTCGCCGAGCTGCTCCCCTACTGGATGGTCCTGCGGCCGGATTCACTGCGCCGCCCCGCCGTCGCGGCCGTGGTGCAGGCGCTGCGGGACCAGATGGACGCCCACCGGGAGGCACTCCTGGGCCGCTGATAACGATAACTACGTGGGCCCACGCCCGCCGGGTTCCCTGGCCGAGCTTGCGAGGTTAGGGTGCGGGTGGGGAGGGTCGTGGCGGATCGGGGCGCCGGCAGCGAAGGCCCGGACCTGGGCATCGTTCCAGAGGTGCGCAGGGACGGCGCCGCCCAGGAGCCTGCGGGCAAGCTGCGGATCCTCCCCAAAGGGAACGTCGCTGCCGGCCATCACCATGTTCCCGTAGCGCCTGCCCTTCAGCATGGCGGGATCGGCGATGATGACGGTGTGGGCGAAGGCGGCCGCGATGGTGGCGGCGTCCTCGCGTGCGTTCCTGAGGTCCGGACCGTCGCCCGAGTTCACCACATACAAACCGCCCGGGGCGAGGACCCGGCGGACGTGCTGGTTGAACTCGGCGGTGGTCAGCGGGCGCGGGGTCAAGGCGCCGGCAAAGACGTCGCGGATGATGAAGTCCCGGGTGTCCGGGGTCAGGGTCTCCGTCACCTGGCGGGCTTCCCCCACCCGCAGGCGCAGCAACGGCGCCTTGGGAAGGTCGAACCAGCCGCGGACATATTCGGCCAGCTTCCCGTCGAGCTCCACTACCACCTGCCGCGCGTCGGGGTAGGCGGCGGCAAAGTAGCGGGCCAGCGAGCAGGCGCCGCCGCCCAAATGCAGCCCGCGCAGCCGGGAAGCGGTGCCGGCCGCGGCGGATCCTCCGGAAGCAGTGCCCGACGGCGGCCAGCGCGACTCGATCAGCGCCGCCATCCAGCGCATGTACTCGAAGTCGAGGAACAGCGGGTCGGCGAGGTCGATGTGCGAGCTCATGACGCCGTTGATCTTCAGGAGCCAGCCGGTGGAGTTGTCCTGGTCCGCGATCAGCTCGCAGTCACCGGTATCGATGTAGTAGACGCCCTCCACGGGGCCGCCGGGCTTTGTCCCCTTGGGCTGTTCGGCCGTGACCGCCGCGGTCCTGCCGCCCCGGCCCCCTGACTTTCCGCGTTTCGCCATTACCCGTGCCGCGCCTCAGTCATGCTTCAACCTTAAATGACCACCGGGGCCGCGCCGCACCGGAAGCGGCGCAGCACGGGCCCGGGGAAAAGCACCTAGATGGCCGAAGCGGCACCCTCGCCGTCCCGGATCCGGTTGACCACGGCGGTGGTGGAGCGTTCCGCCACGTAGTCCAGGATGGCCACCCGGCCTCCGTACTCCTCCACCGCAGGGGTCTCCGCCAGCATCTCCGGGGTGTAGTCACCGCCCTTGGCGTAGACCTCCGGGCGGAGCTGCCGGATGAGCGGCTCGGCGGTGGGCGTGTCGAAGACGGTCACGTAGTCCACGCAGCTGAGCGCAGCCACCACGGCGGCCCGGTCCCCCACGGCGTTGATGGGCCGGCCCGCGCCCTTGAGCCGGCGGACGGAAGCGTCGCTGTTGAGGGCCACCACCAGGATGTCGCCCAGCTGCTTGGCCTGGTTGAGGTAGCGGGTGTGCCCGCTGTGCAGCACGTCGAAGCAGCCGTTGGTCAGCACGATCCGCTGCCCTTGGGCCCGGTGCACCTGGAGCTGCTGTTCCAGTTCGTCGGCGCCCAGTGCGGTGTCCGCGAAGGCCCGCAGGTAGCGGCTCAGCTGTTCCGTGCTGCATACCGACGTGCCCGCCTGGTGCACCACCACATCGGCTGCGGACTGCGCCAGGTCCAGGCTTGCAGTCAGGGGCAGCCCGGCCGAGCGGCCCAGCGTGAGTGCCGCAACGAACGTGTCGCCGGCACCGGAGGCCTGCTTCTC
>NZ_JBNHFD010000070.1:0-20778 GCF_059089865.1 Arthrobacter sp. Y3221157 | reverse complement strand
TGACCAGGTTCAGCCCGACACGGCCCGGACCGATCTGGTCCAGCGTCGAAACCATTTTCGCGATGGTAGCCGGCGGGTACACGGTCATGTGCACGGTGCCGAACACGTTGATCCGGCTGGTTGCCTGCAGCAGGGCAGCGGTGGTGGTCATCGACTCAAGAGAGACCATCCAGTGCTCCGAAGGGCCCTTGCGGCCGCGCCAGATCGCGGGGCTAAGCACGAAGTCGAACCCCAGGGCCTCAGCGCCCTGCACGACCTTCAGGACGTGCTCATACGTTCCCGGGGTCTCCGGGGTGTTGACCGAATGAATCCACCCGTTCTTGCCAACAGGGATGAACACCCCGGTATCGATGGTCTTTGTCATTCTAGATGTCCTTCCAAAAGCAATACGTCGTTTAGGTTTTGGCTGATGCAGCGACAGGAAAGCGTCAAGCTGCGACGAGTTCGCGTTAGACCAAGGCTCCTAATTCAGCTTGTGCCTCAATGGAGTGGCCACCCTTGGCAAGTGTAGCACTTTAGTGACGTTCGTCATGAGTACGCAACGTAGTGTGCCTCACTAGCGGCAGGGGGTTAAGGCGGGGGCCCAGTCCGCAGGATGAAAGCAGGAGGCCGATGCGACAAAGCAGAGTGAGAATACGCATCGGCCCCGGACTAAAGGGCGGTGGTCAAGCCGCCGTCAACGACCAGGGTCGTGCCGCTGATGTAGGTGTTGCGATCTGATAGGAGGAAGGCAATGGGGCCAGCGATCTCATCCGGGTTGGATGTGCGGCCGATCGGCAGGTGGCCGTGTTCCACCAGGTCGCGGAAGTAGGGGGTGTCGGCTTCATTGACTCCGGTGTCGGGGTCGTTGGACATGCGGGTTTTGACGAACCCGGGAGCAACGATGTTGACCAGGACATTACTAGGGGCGAGCTCCAGCGCAAGGGCGCGAGTTGCTGCATCCAGGCCGCCTTTTCCGGCTACGTAAGCGAAAGAAGCAGGCATCGCCTGAGTGGCTCCTGTAGAGCTGACATTGACGATGCGACCTGACTTCCGTTCAGCCATGCGAAGACCTGCTTCGCGGGCGAGGAATATCGCCCCTTCGAGGAAGACTGCCAGCTGTTTGCGGAATTTTTCGATGGTGAGGTCGGCCAGTGAGGTGTAGCTGTAGGCTCCGGCAACGTTCGCCAGCCCTTGGATGTGCCCGTGCTTCGCCTCAATTTCATCGAGCAAAGCCTTGTGCCCATCAATGTCCGTGACATCGAACTTGTAACCGTACACGCCGTCCAGGTCGATGGGTTCGAGGTCCAGTCCGACTACGGTGTAGCCGTCCTTGACTAGAAGTTGGGCAGTTGCCGCTCCGATGCCATTGGCCGCGCCGGTTACAGCGATAGTGGGTCCCGTCGTCATGTTTAACTTCCTTCGTGTGTTGTCGGTCTGAAACTCAATGATTCTGTGAGGACCCGTCCTCCCCAGGGTTTCCTGCCGAATGGCAGGCCCTGTTAGGCCGGCGATCGAGCGTCCCGCCTAACTGCAACCGGGGCGCCGATCTTGATACTCAAGCGCTGGGAGTAATTGCTCGTCCAGTCCTGCGCTGATACGGGCGTGGTCAGCGGCAGAAGTAAAGTCCCCTGCCATCCGGATGTTCAGTAACTTTTCACCGCAATCCTCTAACGCGGGTGACATCCGCATGAGACAATCTACGCATGACCTCGCTAACGGTGTCAACTATGGATGGTCCCACTTTTTCGGCTGTTTGTGCCGGCTTGGACATAGGCGTCGACGAGCCCGTGCTTCCACCGAGCGACACTAGAAAGAAAGAGGAGGTGCGAGGAGATCATAAAGACGAAGGTGAAAACCGATCCACAGCGAGTCGGGAAGCAGAGTGAGCTAGATTTCAGCGTGCCAACCAACGGGGGATTCCATTCAGAAGTGCTTCAACCGCAGCAGCTCGCCATGACGCTACTGGGTGGTTACGTAAGGAACCGCCGCCAGACAATCTGGTCGGGAGGCTTTGTCGGGCTTCTGGTTGACGCGGGCTTTACAGTTGGTGCCGCCCGAGCCGCACTATCCCGGATGGTTCAAAACGGCATGCTTGAACGGGAACGGAGCGGCCGCCTTATCCATTACCGGATTACCGATGCGCTCGGAAGCATTCTTGATGAAGGTGACCGGCGTATGGAGTGGGCCGAGACTCCGAAGGCAGCTCCCGACACCTGGACCATGCTGTGGCATGACATCCCGTTAACGAAGCGATTGGAACGCACGCGCCTTGCCCGGCGGCTTCGATTCCTCGGGTTTGGGCCGGTCCAGGACGGTCTGTGGATTTCGCAGCATGATCGCGCGGCGGAACTTGAACAGTTGTTTGACGAATTCGACGTACGGGAACACGCGAGCGTTCTCATCGGCAGGATGGCAGAACTCCCTGGGCTGTCAGCCATCATTCGGCGAGCATGGGATCTGGACGCACTGTGCCAACGCTACCGCGCCTTCGCAAAGCACTATCGGGATGTTGCTGATTCCTGCGAGAAGATGAGTGACAGAGAAGTGTTTGTCGCAAGAACGATGCTGATTCACGACTATCGGCTGCTCGAGTGCCCAGACCTGCCTAGCGCAATGATGCCCGATCCGGGCGCGCGACCGGAAGCGGTAGACGCCTACTTCGCGATCGTTCGATCGCTAGCGCAGCGGGCTTTCAACTACTTTGACTCCGTGATGTCTGCCGGTAAGCCCTTCTCCGATGAGGTGACCGTAGTGGAGGATGCGACATGAGCCACAGGCAGGCAAGGGCGTCGACGCCGGAAGACCTCTGAGTCAACCGCTTCGGTGCCCGGTAGCTTCGAGCACTCGATCCAGCCAGCTCACACGATGTGTAAGTCCTGCTATATCGGACGGTGCGAGCCAGCGGTATGCATCGTGTTCCCAGTTGATTGTCAGTGCGGAATTTGATGCTTCTGCTGCGAAAGTGTGAACTCGCCATGGGTTGCCCAATTGGTCCATGAGCTCGAGGGACGGTCCTGCGCGGAAGTTGATCAAGTGTGAGGAAGCCAGCCCCGCTTCCTCAAGTACCTCCTGAGCAGCCTGCTTTTCCGGGGAAGTTCCCTGCTCCACAAAGCCTGTTATGCAGTGCCACAGCCCCCTGTCGTGGTTAAGTTGTTGGCTTCGTCGGAACAGCGCAATGTCTCCCTGGCACTCGAGAACGACAGCCACGACGATCCGTGGCACCTTTAGGGTTCGCGCTGCTACGGCTCGACGGAGTTCAGGGTCAGGAGTGGGTGAAACGTTCGGCAATTGGGGACCTCACATCGGCGGGCGTCAGCAGACATACCGGGAGACGGCGTCGTCCGCGGGGCCGCGCAAGAGGCATAGGCCCTTGCACGGCCCACGGACAAATGTTTCCTGCCCCAACGAGATCTTTTGGCCCGATGGTACCGAAGCGGCTCAGGCTGCGGAGGTTGACGACACGGGGGCCGGCTTCGGTAGCACCGAGCGGCAGTGGTATGCGTCACATCACGCTAAATATATCACTAGTACGCCGGTGGTCAAGAAGACGCAATCTTCTTGCTTCGGGGCTTGACAGGGCGTGCCGGGCGCCGTTTGCCGCCTGGTGCCCAGCAGCCGACGGCGGCCGCAGTTTAGCGTTCCAGCCGGAACCCGAGCTTCATGGTCACCTGCCAGTCTGCGACAGCGCCATCCTTCAAGTGACCACGGATCTCTTTGACCTCAAACCAATCGAGGTTCCTCAAGGACTTGGAAGCCTCACTGATCCCACTTCGGACTGCTGCGTCGACACCGTCCGGGGACGTGCCAACAATTTCGGAAATGCTGTACGTGTGATCGGACATGCCCGCTCCTTTAACTTCTTAAACCACGGCTCTGATTGCTTCGAAGACTAGGGGAACCATTGACGCATGACAATTACCTTACGGCCGTTACGAGAACCTAGGGCCTGCCGCATTGTGCTCGACGGAAGACAGCCGCCTATCTGGCCACGCAGCTGCTGTGCGTCACTTCGGATCTTATGAAGGTCAGGAGACCTTGGAGAGTGCGGGGCCAAAGGACTTTTCCCTGGCATAGAGAGACCACACTGCGGCCATGGCCAACGCGGACACGATCAGGGGGATGCCGAAGAGCATGAAGATGTTTTCGGCCTTCCAGCCGCCGGCCAGGAGGTAACCCACCAGAATGGGTGCAACGATTGAGACCAGCCGCCCGATACCGACCATCCAGCCAATCCCTGTTCCGCGGAGCTCGGCCGGGAAAAGCGCCGGTGTGGTGGCGTAGAACCCCGCGACGTTCGCTGATGTAACCACGCCGAGAACGGCGCCGATGATGATTGCCACTGAGGTCTGGTTGAAGGCCATCCCGAAGATGACGTAGATCAGCGCGGAGGCCAGGAGTGACCCAAGCAGCAGGTCACGGCTGCGAAGAAAGATAGCCAGGGCGCTGAAGATGAAGCAGCCTATGATGCCGCCGAAGTTCACGACCAGGCCCATCGTTACGCCCAGGCTGTCGTCCCCCGAGGAGGTGGCGATAAGTTTCGGCGTCCAGGTGCTCGCGAAGTAGTAGGCGGCAATCATCAGGCCGTAACCCAACCAAAGCAAGAGAGACTGGCTTGCCATACGTCCGGTCAGCAGGGTCTTGATTCCGTGCTGTGTCTGCTGGTTCTGGGACAACTCGGGAAGTTTTCCAGCGCGCTTCGGCCCATCTGCGCGAGGATGACATTCAGCCTGGACAATGCGTTGTGTGGCCGTTTGGTGATGAGGTAATCGAGGGATTCTGGCAGGTACCGCCACGTCACGGCGAGCATCAGCACGCTCGCGGCAGCACCGACGGCGAACACCGATCGCCAGCCGAACTGCGGAATAAGTGGTCCTGCGATGAATCCGCCGAGGGTTGCACCGATGGCAAACCCGGCAGTGTAGAGCCCGAAGATACTGCCCCTTCGCTTGTCCGATGAGTACTCGGAGACAAAGACGTTCAAGTTAGCGATCATGCCTCCGATACCGAGTCCGGCCAGGACCCGGAAGGCCATCAGTTGCACGACGTCGCCGGCAAAGACCGATAGGACCATTCCTGCGCTAACCAGAACCAGTGCGACCAGCATCATTGGGCGCCGACCGATCTTGTCCGAGAAAGGTGTGAGGAAAAGCGATCCGGCTGCCATTCCGACGAGGCCTGAACTTAGGAGGAACCCTAAAGTAACGGGGTCCAGGCTCCAGCTCTTTGACAGCGCCGGTGCGGCGTATGCGGCGACCGCAACATCCATGCCATCGATGAGCATCAGTGCTATCGCAACAGCGACGGCGCGGATTTGGAGCCGGCTCATCGGAGATGTGCGGACTTCCTTGAGTATGTCCATCTTTACGTCCTCGTAAATTGGGTGCACTGACCCGGCAGCTGCCACGGCGCCGCTGCCTGGTCAAGGCGTTGAGTGAACTTGTGGGGGTCGAAGGTTTCTATGGCCGGAAGGTTGTTTAGGCCAGTTGGACCCGGACGGGCAGGGATTCCCATGCCCGGAGGGTGTTGTTGTGGTGCCTGCGTGTTGCGCCACTGATTTCAATGGTTGAGATTCGCCTGGCCAAGGCGGTGAGCAGGGTGGACGCCTCGAGTCGGGCGATGTGCTGTCCCACGCATTGGTGAATGCCGAAGCCGAACCCTACGTGCCCGGAGGGGTCCCGGCCCAGGTCGAAATGGTCGGGGTTGTCCCACCGCCGCGGATCCCGGTTTGCCGAGCCCAGGAACATGAGTATCTTTTTGCCCTCGGGGATGAGCGTGCCGCCAATTTCAATGTCCCGAGTGGTGGTCCGGAAGAACGTCTGAACGGGTGATTCAAGGCGAACTGCCTCGTCAAAGGCGGTACGCGTTAGGGCTGGGTTCTCGCGCAGTCGCTTCCACTGGTCAGGGTTGGTCGCGAACGCGTAGAGGACGGCGGTCAGGCCGTTCACGGTCGTGTCCACCCCGGCTGTGAGCAGCGACCGGACAATCAAAGGTGCTTGGGCTGCCGTGATGTCTCCCCTGTCGGCAGCCGCCCAAATTTGGGCGCCGAATCCGTCCGGGGTTAAAACGTCTCTGGCGCATTGTGCTGCTATCGAGGCTGAGAGCTCAGCGACGCGCGGTGCGCCTTTCGCAACCAGCTCGTTCGGCGGGCCAAAGGCGTTAAAGACGTGGTCCCCATAGGGCAGGAGGTTTTCCCGGCCGCTGCGGGGTATGCCCACTGCGTCAGGAAAGACGCGAAGCGGAAACGCCGCGGCCAAGTCGGTGACGGCATCGAATTGGGTGCCTCTCGAGAGCAGGTCCTCCACCAGGCTCTCTGCGTCATGGGCCCATGCGTCCCCCAGTTTGCGGATTTCGCGGGGGCCGAGGATCTTGCTCAGTACGGCCCGGGGTGCGTCGTGGTGCGGGGGGTCTGCCTCCAGGAGCAGGCTCGGTGGCCGCCATGGCTTTTCGTATCGGAAGTTGCTAAGTCCGACACCTGCCGCGGACTGGAAGGTTTGCCAGTCTGTCAGCGCGGCGTGCACTTCCTTGTAGCGGCCCATGGCGTACACGTCGTATTTTTCCAGGTAGACCACAGGTCCTGCTGCCCGAAGATCACTCTGGAAAGGGAGCGGATCCTCAAGAACGTCGTAGCTAAACGGGTCGGCGTCGCTGACAGGCGTGTTAGATGTGGTGAGTTGGACGGTCATTTGTCGGTCCTTTGGGTGTAAGCCGGGTTAGAGGTCAAGAACGAGGCGGTCAGTGCAGGAGCGTGAGACGCAGGGAAACATGCAGTGACCGGCGGCCCGGTCCGCGTCGTCGAGAATGGAGTCACGATGGTCCGGTTTCCCGGCCAGTACGTTGACCTCGCACGTTCCGCACGTTCCTTCGCGGCAGGAGGACAGAACGCTGACGCCTGCGTTTCCGAGGGCGTCGAGGATGCTCACCGAGGGCGGAACTGTGACGGACAGGCCGGTTTGGGCAAGCTCCACCTCGAATGGGGTGTCTCGTGCAGGGGCGCCGTGGGCTTTTGCGGCAAAGTGTTCCAGGCGCAAGAGCCCTGCCGGCCAGTCACTGCAGTGCCGTTCGACGGCGGCGAGCAGCCGTTGCGGGCCGCATGCGTAGACCTTGGTATCCATGGCGGGGCCGCTGATGAAGTCTTCGAGCGGACATGGGCCTGATTCGTCTTTGGGCATGACCACGACCCGGTCCCCATAGCCTGATAGCTCATCAAGGAACGCCATGCTGCTCCGCGACTTGCCCAGATACAGGAGTTTCCAGTCCGCGCCGAGCATGTCTGCCTGTTGGATCATGGGAAGCATCGGGGTAATGCCGATGCCGCCGGCGATGAAAAGATACTTTTCGGACGGCACCAGCCGGAAATTGTTTCTCGGTCCCCCCAGGGCGACCATGGTTCCCACGGTGAGTTGTTCGTGGATATAAGCCGATCCCCCGCGCCCCGAGCGCTCGTGCAGAACCGCAATGCGGTAGTTATCGGCATCCCAGCGGTCCCCGCAGAGGGAGTACTGCCGGGTGATGCCGGAGGGTAGGACCACATCAACATGTGATCCAGGTGTCCAGTCCGGCAACCGGCGCCCTTCCGGGTGGGCCAAGGTCAGTGACACTACGTCGCTGGAGACGCGGGTCTTCGTCGTCACTGTCAGCTTCATGTGGGAGTCTGCAACAGATTTCTTTTCGAACATGTCGGCTCCTTTGCTCGCTTTGTTCTCCCCCAACATTCGCTCGTTAGTGACTTGCGCCACCACGCCGTTCTCAATGATTGAGAGCGTTTCTCTCGGAGCTATGGGGCTGGCGGCGCTGGGTACTCCATGGCACGGGAAACAGCCGAGGATGCGGCTTGAAGAACGGCGATGCGGGAACGGGCGGCGACATCATTAGGGACAACAGCCGCCAACGCAGCCTCTACTTTGCCGGCAGGGTTTCTGACCGGCACTGCGATGCCGGTGGCGTCGGGGTGTATGTGCCCGGCCAGAAATGCATACCCCTGCTGGCGGACCTCGGCAAGGGCAGCCCGCAGCTGGGAAGGGGAACTGATCGTCCACTTAGTGAAGACCTTGAGCGTTTGGGCAATGATCCGTTCCTGTTGCGCCGGCGGGGCATGGGCCAGGAGCAGCAGGCCGGAGGAGGACGCATGGAGGGGAAGCCGGCCGGCAACGCGGGTGTAGTTTACGACCGCTCCTGGCGCGGTCAGCCGCTCCACGAAAAGCACGTCGTCGCCCTCCATTACGCCCAGCTGGATGTGCTGTCCAATAATGGCATGCAGGTCCTCCATCACCGGCATGGCGGCTTCCCGCAGACCCAGGGTAGGTGACGCGCGGGAGACTGCCTCCCACATGCGGACCCCGATTCGGACCTTGCGGTCCTCGCCCCGCTCAAGCCAGCCGAAGGTTCTCAGCTCTTCCACGAGGCGTGACGCGGTCGCGATGTGCAGCCCGGAACGGCGCGCAATCTCGGTCACGGTCAGGGAGGTATCGCCGGGCCCGAAGGCCTCCACGATACGGACGGCGCGGGAGAGCACCGACTCTCCCCCTTGTGTGCGAGGCATGTCAGTACCATCTTCCAAGGTGGGCGGGAAGCACGCTGCGATGGTAGCTAAGTTTAGGAGCCCGTGCTTGATCTAGTGAGGTCGTGGGTTCTGGGGCGGACACGGGCCGCAACGCGGGTCGAGGCTTCTCGCCTGGCGCCTACGGTGTTCTCGATGGTGCCGATCCCTTCCACCGTCATCCGGACCACGTCGCCGGTTGCCAGGGGCGGCGGAGTCTTGGAACCGTTGCGTCCCCACAGCTCGGCGAGGCAGCCGCTGCCGCAGGTGCCGGAGCCCAGGACGTCGCCGGGCCGCACCACTGAGTCCTGGGAGGCGTAGGCCACGAGCTCGGCGAAGGGCCAGCCCATGTTGGACAGCAGGTCCTGGCCGATGGGCTGGCCATTGACCTCGACCGACATGGAGATGGGCAGGAACCCCTCGGCGTCGTGCCGGTCCTCGAACTCGTCTGCCGTCACGATCCAGGGGCCCAGCGTGTTGGCGAAGTCCTTGCCCTTGCAAGGGCCCAGGCTGACCTTCATCTCCCGGCGCTGGAGGTCCCGCGCGGACCAGTCGTTGAGGATGATGTAGCCGAAGATGTGCCTGTGCGCCTCCGCGGCGGTCAGGTTCCTGCCGTCGCTGCCGGGGACGCGGCCGACGACGGCGGCCACTTCCGTTTCAAAGTCCAGGTCCTCACAGCCCGCCGGGATTCCGATCATCTCTCCCGTGCCGGTCACCGTGTGCGGGTTGGTGAAGTAGAAGGTGGGCGCCTCGTACCATTCGGGCACCACGCCGGCCACGCCGTCGATGCTCTTCCGCACGCCTTCAACATGTTCCTCGAACGCCACGAAGTCCCGGATGGTGGCGGGCACCAGAGGGGCGAGCAGCTGCACCTCCGTAAGCGGAACGGCAGGGGCGGAACCTACGGTTTCCCGGGCAGCGCGCAGGGTTTCATCCAGTCCGGCGTCCAACAGCGTCTGGACGCCCTGGCCGGCGGGCAGCGCGTGGCAGTGTCCGCCGTCCACAAAGCCGGACTGCGTCCCGCCGTCGTAATTCCAGCGTGCGATCTTGACCATGTGAATGTTCCTTAAGCTGTGGGTCGGGCGGCCAGGGCGGCCGCTGCCATGATGCCAAGGGTGCGCGCGTTGCCGCCCAAAACCTGGGCCTCGCCCTCGGACGACAGGCCGGCAGCCTGGACCTCGTCCACGGGAAGGTCGGAGCCCATGTCGAACGGGTAGTCCGAGCCCAGCAACACCTGCTCCGGGCCCGCAGCAGCCACCAGGGCGCGGAGCTCCGCGGCGCTGTGCACCAGGGAGTCGAAATACAGCCTCTTCAGGTAGGACGACGGCGGCTCGGCGCACCCACGGGCCTCGGGCCGCACCTTCCAGGCGTGGTCCGATCGGCCGAGCTTGGTGGGGAGGTAGCCGCCGCCATGGGCGGCCAGAACTTTCAGGCCGGCGTGCCGGTCCAGGACGCCGCTGAAGATCAGGTGGGACAGCGCCACGGCATTCTCCGCGGGCTGGGACACCGTGTTGGCGAGGTAGAAACGGTCCAGCCGTTCATCCAGGGAGCAGCCGAACGGGTGCAGGAACACCAGGGCGCCCAGCTCCTCGGCCCGGCTCCAGAACGGTTCCAGCTTGGGGTCGGAGAGTTCGACGGTGCTGCGCTCCGGACCGTTCGGGGTGGCGGCGAACGATCCAATTTCGACGCCGAGCAGTCCGCACTCCAGCACCGCGTGCTCCATCGCTTCCACCATCAAGGCGGGGTGCTGGAGCGGGACAAGGCCCAGGCCGTTGAGCCGCGCCGGGGCGCGGTCAACGAACTCCCGCACGGCCTGGTTGGCCTGCTTCGCTACCTGCAGGGACAGCTCCTCGCCGGCGAAGTAGTAGAAGTGCGACGGCGACGGCGAGACCAGCTGCACGTCCACGCCCTGGGCATCCATGTCCGCGAGCCGGCGGTCCAGGTCCGTCAGCTGGGGCCACCGTTCCTTGATCATCTTGCCCGAAGCGGCCATCGATTCGGGTCCGTTGCGCCGCACCTCCAGGGCCTGCTGGGCGCCGAAGCCCTCGGGATCTGCCTCGGCGACCAACTGCTGGAGGGCCGGAAGCAGGATGTGGGCGTGGACGTCAACAGTGGGGGTTTCTGCGGGGCGGGTGCTCATGCGGGTTCCCTGACCAGGCTGGAGATTGAATGCATAAGGCCGGGCACGTTGGCATCCCGCACGCCGTCGAGCATCCACTGGCCCAGCTGGACGGACGCGTCGACAACTGCCTTTGCCCTGTCCAGGCGGCGGTCGGTGAACTCTTTCCAGAGCGTCTCGGTAACGTCATCGGCAATGATCAGGAGTTCGGCCAGCACGGCCGCATCTTCCATTGCCATGGCGGCACCCTGCGCAATGGTGGGCGGGCAGCTGTGCGCGGCGTCGCCTATGATCACGGTGCGGCCGCGGTTCCAGGGTCCGTCCACGAGGTGGGTGGTGAACCATGTGTAGTTGATGCGGGCGCTGTGGTCCAGGTTGGCGCGGATTTCATTCCACGGGCCGCCGTAGGCCGCGGCGAGTTCGGCCATGATGCGAGGCCCGTCCTCGTGCTTGCGTTCCTGGGCCTTTTCCACGAGGTAGGCGTAGATGGTGTCCGGGCCGGTGGGGCAGTAGCCGGCGATGAAGCAGGGGCCGCCGTAGGTGAGGTCGGTGCGGACCACTTCGTCGGGCCGCTCCACGAAGGCGCGCCAGATGCCCATGCCGGTGGGCTGCGGCTCGACGTCGATGCCGATGGCTTTGCGGACGGCGGAGTGCAGGCCGTCGGCGCCGATCAGGAGGTCGTAGGTGGCCGAGCCGCCGTCGGCGGTGCTCACGGTGACGGACCCGCCGTCGTCCGCTATGCCGGTGACCGATTTGCCGTAGCTGATGCGTGCGCCGGCTTTCTCTGCCCGTTCGCGGAGGATGGAGGTGAGGTCGGGGCGATACATGCCCATCGTGGCGGGGAGGTCATCGCCTCCCGTGCGCATATCGTCCAGCACTGCGAGGACGGTGCCGGCCGGGTCCGGGGCGCGCAGGCCCAGGGTGCTGAACCCGTAGCCCTTCGCCTCGACCTGGTCCCAGACACCGAGTTGGCGGAGGACGCGCAGGGCGTTGCCCTGCAGGGTGATGCCGGAGCCAAGGGTCTGCGGTGCTTCGGCCTTCTCGAGGATTTCCACCTTGATTCCGGCGTCGGCCAGGAGGATGGCTGCGGTCAGCCCAGCGGCTCCCGCCCCGACAATTCCGACGTTCTGTACTGCTGCCATCGCTGACTCCTTTGTATTGACGGCTTAATGCTGGTGGTCGTTTGTTGCTGCTGGCTATATCGTGCCGTTGCTGTTATCGGACGGCTATTGGGTTGACGGGCGACCCGACGGCACCGGTGATGGGCAGCGGGGCGGCAGTCAGGAGGAA
The DNA here is from genome assembly GCF_059089865.1 of Arthrobacter sp. Y3221157. NCBI lineage: Bacteria > Bacillati > Actinomycetota > Actinomycetes > Micrococcales > Micrococcaceae > Arthrobacter > Arthrobacter sp. Y3221157. The sequence goes on along the minus strand of NZ_JBNHFD010000070.1, from coordinate 8,851 downwards.
GTCGTACCTGCCATCTGCTGCGCACGCTTCCGCCAGGCCGTCCGGGTCCCACATCTCGCCCAGGAACAGGCCCAGGTTCGGGATCGCGATCTGGTGCAGGGGCTGGAAGGCGGCGTCGAACTCGTTGGGCCGGACCTCGAAGCCCCACGTGTCGGTGGCGATCCCGGCGATTTCGGACCGGTGCAGCCATGGCGCCGTGTTGAATGACAGGCCGGGGGCAAAACCGCCGGCGTAGTCACCCCAGCCGTCACGGCGGACCCGGGTGTACTGCCCGGTGCGGATCACCACGATGTCGCCCCGGCCCACCTTTGAGCTGGGCCCCTGCAGGTCAATGGTCCGCTGGAGGTGTTCGGGGGTGATGGCGAAACCGTCGGGCAGTTCGCCGTCGTTCCGTCCAAGGTCCGGGCCGAGCGCACGGCCGACGTCGAGCAGGACGCCGCGGGTGACAATCTTGGCCGCTGCGGTTTCGATGCCGGTTACCAGGTCGCCTTCGGAGGTGACAACGTCCCCGGCGGCGCGGCCGTTCCAGGCTTTGCCCTGGTCGAAGATGTGGCCCAGGCCGTCCCACTGCGTGGAGCACTGCAGCGGCATGGCGATGACATCGTCAGCACCCCCGAAACCGTGGGGAAAACCTTGACCTCGTTCGGCGTCCAACCCGGTGTCCGTCATGGTGTGGACGGGGTTGGTGCGGCGGCGCCAGCCCTTCTGCGGGCCGTTGGTATCGAATGGCTGGGACAGCGAGAACGCCTCACCGGTCTTCACCAGTGCGGCGGCCTCGACGCGTTTGCCGGCGTCGATGAAGTTCAACGTTCCCAGGACGTCGTCCTCGCCCCAGCGGCCCCAGTTGTTGTGGGCCTTGGCCATGGCGCGGATGCTGCCGAGCGGGTCTTCACGCCGGATCACCGGGGAATCGGTTGATTCCCCGGTGCCGGTGGTTGGCGCTGTGTCCTGGGTGGTCACTGAACACCTTTAGTTGTGATTTCGTCCTTGCAGTGGATGAGCTGGGTGCCCAGCCCTGTGATGGTGCCTTCCATAACGTCGCCGTCCTGCAGCAGCCGGCCCCAGTGCTGGCCGTTGCCGGCGGGGCTTCCGGTGAGCACCAGGTCACCCGGCCGCAATGGCATATTCTGCGATGCTTCGCTGACGAGCTTGGCCACCCCGAAGATCATGTCCTGCGTGGACTCGTCCTGCATTGCCTTGCCGTTGAGCTTCAGGGTCACCTGGACGTCCTGCGGGTCCCCGAAGAACTTGGCCGGCACCAGCAGCGGCCCGGTGGGCAGGAAGCCGGGGGCGTTCTTGGCACGGTACCAGTCCGATCCGATCGCGGGCATGTCCTTGCGGAACACGTATTCACGGGTGGTGATGTCGTTGACCATGGTGTAGCCGAAGACGTAGTCCAGGGCTTCCTCGGGAGTGACGCGGAACGCGGTCCTGCCGATGACTGCTGCCAGTTCCAGCTCCCAGTCGTGGGACTTGCTGTAGGACGGCAGGGTGAGGTCGTCCGTGGCGGACGCGATCGCCGTCGGGAGCCCGATGAAGAAGTACGGCGTGCCCTGGCCTGCCCGCTTGTCCATCATGGCGGCCGTTTTGGCGCGTACTTCCTCTTCGTCCTCGCCCGGCTCGCGGTGTGCCGCAGCGAGGTCGATCACGTGCTTGCGGTAGTTCGCGCCCGTCTGCAGGACCTGGGCCGGTTCCACCGGTGCGAGGACTTCGACGTCGGCCAGCGCCAGGCCGGAGTCCTGGCTGGCGGAGGCGGCGAGGCTGTCCAGCTGGGCTTCGGTGGTGTCCCAGTGCTCGATCAGGGAGTTGATGTCCCCGTCCAGCGGCAGGACCCGGTCACCCACCAGCAGGCCGGCGCGGGCCTTGCTGTCGCCGGCTTCCTGGAAGCGGATGAGGGCATAGGTAGCTTCAGCCATGGTGTCTTAGCCCCGACCCTGCTTGGCGTAGGGGTTGAGCAGGGCTTCCTTCATTTCGGGGGAGGCGCCTTCCTCCGTGGCGGTGAAACCCTCGGCCGGCGGGAAGGATTCGGTCATGGAGTGCGGCATGGCGCCGTTCTTGTAGAAGTTGTTCGAGCCCAGCGACGGCTTCCAGGTGTTGGCGTCCCAGTCCGGGACATAGTTGCGGTAGCCGCCGGAGTTCAGCTCCACGCGCAGGCCTGACGGGTCGCGGAAATAGAGGAAGTTCTGCTCCCCCACTCCGTGGATGGAGGGGCCGTATTCCATAGGCGTGCCGTTTTCCATCAGGACGTCAGCAGTGCGGAGCAGGTCCTCGGTAGCGTCCACCCAGAAAGCGATGTGGTTTACACGGCCGGGACGGCCGGACGTGTCCAGGACCACGCCGAGGTCGTGGGACTTCTCGTTGGTGGTCAGCACGGAGAACACGGTGATGGGTGCTTCGTCCAGGTCAACAAATGCCATGACGCGGAAACCGAGGGCCTCGTTGTACCACTTGGCGAAGCCACGGACATCGGAGGACGCCACGGTCACGTGGTCCAGGAAGCGGGGTGCGGCGGCGTGGCTGCTGCGGCGCTCGGGCCGGTCCGGGTAGGTGGAGGCGAATTCTGGCTCCGCGACGAACTTTTCAACGTCGAAGAACAGGCGCATGTGGTGACCGTAGGGGCCGGTGAACTCGTAAGCCTTGCCGTAGCCGTGGCCGCCGGGCGTCCAGGTTCCCTGCACGCCGGTGCTTTCGATGCGCTCGGCTGCGGCTTCCAGGGCCGCCTGGGAGTTGGTGCGCCAGGCCATCCGGCCCAGGGACGCTTCCGGTCCTTCAGTGATGACCAGGCTGTAGCGGTAGTAATCGCCCCAGCAGCGCAGGTAGACGTTGCCGTCCACGCGGTCGATGATGCGCATGCCGAACTTTTCCTCGTAGAACCGTGCCGAGGCTTCCACGTCCGGGGTGGTGATCTCGAGGTGGGCAAGGTGAGAGAGCGGAGTTTCCACGTTGAAGTCCTTCTGCTTTGTTACGGTTATTCGTTGCTCAACTATCCCGAATCCAGTCCATTTGAAGAAGATGCATTTTCTTATCGCATGTATAAGAACCACGAATAGTTGATACGGTGTGCTGATGAAAAAGCTGGACCTCAACCTGCTCCCGCAACTCCAGGCTTTGCTCGAGTTCCGAAATGTCTCCAGGGCGGCTGAAAGGCTGGGGACGAGCCAGCCCGCAATGAGCGCCGCGCTGGCGAAACTTCGGCGCCACTTCAATGATGAGCTTCTGGTTCGAACTGGAAGGAGCTATGAACTCAGCGCCTTCGGGAACTCCTTGATGCCGTTAGTGCATGAGGCAATGATTCATGTGGAGAGAGCTTCCCGGTCAGAGTCGGCATTCGAACCGTCAACCAGCGAACGCTCCTTTGTCATCGCTGCTTCCGATTACGCGGCGTCCCTTCTGGTCGGGCCGCTGCGAAGGATTCTCCGAGAGGAGGCGCCTCATGCGTCCGTAGACGTCATTCCTACAGCTGGACTGCGCCGGGACATCACGGACTACACCAATACGGATGTGCTTGTGGGACCGACGGGTTACAGCATGGCGGGAGAATCGAAGCAGCTCTTCAGGGACGACTTTGTGGTCCTGGCGGATAAAGATAATCCCCTCCTGCGACGGCCGAAGCTGCTTCTTCGCGACCTGGCGGACGCGCCACACGCGGTTGCCCATTTTGGTGAAGGAATTCTCACCCCGGCAGACAAGCTATTCAACAGCCGTGGCATTGAGCGGCAAGTAGCTGCGATGGTGACCGGATTCCTGCCACTGCCTTCGCTGGTAGAGGGTACAGATCTTGTTGCAGTGGTACCGCGTATGCTGGCCGTCCGCGCCTGTCGGGGTGCAGACCTGCGGATAGTGCTGTTCGACCGGCCGGCGTACTTGGTTGAGGCCATGTTTTGGCATCCCTCCCGGACGAACGAAGCATCCACGGCGTGGCTACGTTCAGTCCTGCAGAGAGCGGGGGCTAAATTGCCGGGGCTTTTTCCGCTGTCTGCGCACTCTGTGGAGGTTAGTGTTCCGCCCGTGAAGTTGAACTAGCGATCCATCGGACTTGCCTGCGCAACTTCTTTCGACCTATGCTTCGTGGGCATTCGTCTTAGCCGGCACCTCTGTCGGCGTGGTTGTGCTGCTCCTTCATCGAGCGCGTGATCCGGGCTGGAAACCCAAGGACCTTTCAGCATCTTCGAAAGGACCCCGCTTTTGTTTACTTTCGCACTTCCGGCCCGCCGCTGGCTCATCCTTGGTACGGTCGCGTTAACCCAGCTCGTGGTCGTGCTGGACGGAACAATCGTTAATGTTGCCCTGCTGCGGGCACAGGCAGAGCTCTCCCTTGCGGACTCAGACCGTCACTGGGTTATCACAGCGTACGTTCTTGCTTTTGGCGCCTTCCTCCTGCTGGGTGGCCGCATCGCTGACGGCTGGGGGCACAAGCGAACATTTCTCCTCGGCCTGGCCATGTTCGGGGCAGCATCCGTATGGGGTGGGCTTGCCCCAAACGGCCTCAACCTCTTTCTGGCCCGCGGAGGCCAAGGACTTGCAGCCTCATTGCTGGCCCCGGCGGCACTGGCAATCCTCACCGTCACCTTCCCTGCCGGTAGAGAGCGGAACACCGCTTTCGCCGTGTTTGGCAGCCTCTCGGGAGTGGGCTCCGTTTTAGGTCTGCTTCTGGGCGGCGTACTCACGGAATTTGCCAACTGGCGTTGGTGCCTGTTGATCAACGTTCCCATCGTCCTGCTGGGACTGCTCATGGGAGTGTGGGTGCTGACGGAGAGCAAGTCGGCCGGCGCCGGTCGGCACGATCTAATCGGAGCCCTTACAGTTTCCAGTGGGTTTGGTTTCCTGGTCTACGGTCTCACCCGAATTGAGGAGTCCCCTGTGGGGTTCCAGGCCCTTGCCCCGATTGTCCTCGGAATCGTCTTGCTGGTGCTGTTCGTCAAGGTGGAACAGCGCGCGTCCTCGCCCCTGCTCCCCCTGTATGTGCTTCGCGACCGGACCAGGGCGGCGGCATTCCTCCTGCAGGCATTAATGGGCGCCGTCATGGTCGGAGCGATGCTGTATCTGACGTTTCACCTGCAAACAGTTCTTCAGATGGAGCCCTTGCAGGCGGGGGTTGCAACAATCCCCATCACGGCCTCACTGATGGCCGGCGTACCGTTCGCCATCCGTATGATGACGAGGTTCGGGCCCCGCCGGCAGTTGGTCATCGGCCCACTGATCAGCATTTTGGGTATGCTCTGGCTCAGCCAGCTGACTGCCGGAGGTTCCTACTGGGTGGAAATCCTTCCAGGGATGATCCTGTTTGGTATGGGATTCGCGTTCTCGGTTGTCCCGGTCCAAAACCTTGCGCTCCAGAACGTGGCCGTGGAGGACTCTGGAGCGGCGGCTGCAGCGTCCAGTGCCTCCGGTCAGATAGGTGGCTCGCTCGGCCTTTCTCTCATCACTCTCGTGTACCTGTATGCCGTAGGGCCCGCCGAGATGGTTACCGTGGAGGCAGTAGTTGCCGGGCATCGGGCGGTGTTTCTAGCGACCACAGGCCTGCTGTTTGCCTCAGTGATCATTGCCGCTTTCATGATCAAGGTTGCTGTTCCACAGCAACACCACGAATCCGCGGAGGGACAGGACGCACCCGCGCATCCCGTCCATCTCCCCTGAGATGAACTGGGTAAGGCAGTGTCCGGGACGCTAAGCCGAGGATTATCTGGAGGATGAACCACCAGATGGTAGCCAGGCAGCCCTTGCTGAATGCTGAGGTCACGAGAAAGCCTGCAACGCTAAGCCGGCCGGCATCAGCACCGGGGGCCGGAAAGCTTATACGAAGGGATGATATGGCGATTGTTCAAAACCCGCCCCTCAGTCGAACACCAAGTAGGGGCAAGAGGGCTGCCCCCTCTGAAAGTGGACGTCAACAGATCCTCGACAAAGCGGTGCAACTATTCGGTGAGAAGGGATACCACGCTACGTCCCTGCGGGAAGTAGCGACCGCCGCCGGCCTCACACAGACCGGCCTCCTTCGTCACTTCCCCGAGAAGGCCTCGTTGCTAAAGGGGGTGCTGGACCGAAGGGATTTTGAAGTCATTGGATGCCTGCACCTGAACATTGCAGCCCCAGACGGTGAGGAGTGGATGCGCAGCCTTATAACGTCTGCCCGGCACAATAGCTCTCAGCCGCAGCTTGTGCAGCTTTTCGCGACGCTGGCGGCGGAGGCCACTTCGCCCGACCACCCAGCCCATCACTACTTTCAGCGGCGTTACAGGCTTGTCCGCAGGACGCTGACCGCGGCGTTGAAGGACCTTAACAGCAAGAGGCTGCTCAAGCAGACGGGCTTATCCCCGGAAGAAACGGCTGAACTGATCGTGGCGGGCAGTGACGGCCTTCAAGTGCAGTGGCTCTTGGAGCCGGAGTCAATGGACCTTGTTGCGGCCATTCGAAACAACCTGAAGCTGCACGTTGACCTGGACCTCTAACAAAGGAAGGGTATCCTTGGGGACCAGCGTGCGCACCGGGTGGCTGCCCCGGCAGCGTTCAGAGTGAAACCGTCAGGTACTCGTTAAGGAAGTTGCGGGTCAGTTGTGCCTGCGAGAAGGCCTGCGGCCGATACAACGCTTGCAACTGCAGGCCGTCAGATAGGGCAATGTAGGTTCTGGCCAGCCCGCCCGGATCCAGGCCTGGCCGCAAGGCGCCCTCCGCGGCGGCCTCCCGAAAAGCCCGCTGCACGGTGTCGATAATCATGTCGTAACGGCTGCCGAAGTACGCATTGGCAGGGTGTTCCGGATCCGTCGCTTCAGCCGCCAGCATGGCAAACATTTGTGTCAGCGAGGCATCATCCTGATCCCGGTCGGCGATTTCGACGAGACCCCTGAGCAAATCGATCCCCGTCCGGCCTTCCAGGTGTTTATTCGCGTCCAGATCGCGTCGGAACATCACTTCCTGCAGCAGGTCGAACTTGGACCCGAAATGGTGCCGCAATCCAGGCAATGTGAGTCCGGCCCGCTTGGCAATCTCACTCATTGAAGCGTTGAGGAACCCTGAAGATGAAAAAACGGTAAGGGCCGCCGTTACTATCTCATCCCGTCGACGGGCTGACTTGGCGTATTCCCCGCGGGGTTTGGTTGTTGTCGTACTCACCCAAGTGACCGTATCAGCGGAGGGGTCACGATGAAAACCTTTGAGGCCAAAGAATTTCTTCGCCAAAAACCTTTGACACCTAAGGTTTTGATGATAGGTTCACATTGTCCTGCTGTAGCGGGACCTAGAGACTCCCGTTTTTGAAAGGACCGTGCAAAGATGCACCAGCGCATCCTGAGGCTTGCGACGGCCGGCGTTGCCACACTCGTTGCTTTAACCGCCTGCGTAGGCGGGCAACCAGGCGGGGGTGATGCGGCCCAGCCCGAAGAACTCCGGCTTGGTGTGCTCGCCCCGAATACATCCTTCGCTCCTTGGGAGGCGGCGTGGGCAATGGAATCCCCGTATCTCCAGGCCGTGTACGACACCCTCCTCCGGGCAGAGCCGGACGGAACAATCGTTGCCGGACTCGCTGATCAGTGGGAATGGGATGACTCCAAGACGAAACTCACCCTGACGCTGCGCGATGGAGTCACGTTCAGTGACGGAACGCCGGTCACGGCTGAAGTTGCAGCCGAAAGCCTGAAGCGGTTCCGCGACGGCACGGCGGCCAACGCCACTTATCTGTCTAACATGGCCAACGCCGAGGCTGTGGATGAAAAAACCATCCTGGTGACGATGAAGAACCCTGACCCTTCACTGTTGACTACGCTGTCCCAGGCTGCAGGCCTCGTGGGAAGCCCGGCGATGTGGAATGACCCGGACGCATCCAACAACCCCGTCGGGAGCGGCCCTTACGTTCTGGACAAGGACGAAACAGTTGTGGGGTCCAGCTACGTGTTCGACGCCAAAGACGATTACTGGGACGCTGAATCCGTACACTACAAGACCATCACCATGACGCTTTACAGCGATGCGACCGCGCTGATGAACGCCGTCAAGGGCGGTCAGGTCGACGCTACGGCATCGCAGACTCCGACTCAGATTCCAGAGGCCGAGGCTGCCGGGTACGAGACCCGGATAGCCGAAGGTACCTGGTCCGGTTTTGTTCTCGCGGACCGGGCCGGCAAGCTCAACCCCGCGTTGAAGGACGTGCGCGTCCGGCAGGCCATCAATCACGCCCTGGACCGTGAAGGACTCGTCAAGGGACTGGCCTCAGGATACGGATCACCGACGGCGCAAACGTTCGACAAGTCGTCTGACGCGTTCCTGCCCGAACTGGACAGCGCCTACCCCTATGACGTGGAAAAGGCCAAAAAGCTTCTGGCTGACGCAGGCTACGCCAACGGACTTGACCTGGTCATGCCCAGCAACAACTTTGTCCCTGAGTCAGAGTTCGCGGTTTACAAGGAGCAGCTCGGCAAGGCCGGCATCAACGTTACGTGGGAGACCACCGGCGATGACCTCTTCGGGAAAATGCTCGGCGGAACGTGGGCAGCTTTCCCGATGATTCTGGAGACGCCCAAGTCGGGCTGGGCTGGGATCCAGTTTGCTCTGGCGCCATGGGCTCCGTTCAACGCCTTCAAGTTTGAAGATCCCAAGATCATGGAATTCATGATGAAACTCGGCACTGCAGAGGGCGAAGAAGCAAAGAAGACCAGCCAGGACCTGAACAGGTACGTCGTGGAACAGGCGTGGTTCGCGCCGTCCTACCGGGCCCAAAGCGCTTTCTTCACCAAGCCCGGCATCTCGGTCGAAATTCAGTCCGACAACGGCATGCCTTACCTCTGGAACATCAAACCCGAAAGCTGATCGTGTCGCCGGGGGCAGGGATAGCCCCGCCCCCGGCACTCGAAAACTATTC